>CAZMKX010000640.1:0-2734 GCA_964566375.1 uncultured Myxococcales bacterium | reverse complement strand
CGCGTCGAGCGAGAACGAGCGCAGCCACGGGCTCTCGCAATCGGCGAAGCGGCGCGATACGAGGTTCCGGTCCAGCATCACTCGAACTCCCGCTGCGGCCCGCTCATCGCCGACGGCGTGTACGTGCGCATCAGGAAGGCGAGGTGCTCGCCGAGCACGCGCCGGCTGGTGCCGGGCATGACGATGCGCGAGACCGAGCCGAGCGAGAGCGCTTCGTTGGGATTCATGAGCTCGCGCTCGTAGCGTTCGCGCAGTGCCTTCAGGCCCGCGTCGCGGGCGCGCTTCGCATCCGCCTCGGGCGCCTTGCTCGCCATCGCCTTCTGGTACTCGGACTCGATCGCGCGCAGCTCGTCCTTGAAGACGAACTGCGTACCGCCGCCCGCGTCCATCACCGAGATGCGCGCCATCGGCATGGCGAAGACGGCGTCGGCGCCGGTGAAGTGCGAGTTGTAGGCGGCATAGGCGCCGCCGAAGGCATTGCGGATGATCAGCGTCATCGACGGCGTGCGGATGTCGATGATCGCGTCGAGCAGGCGCCGGCCCTCCAGGATGATCCCGCGCGACTCCTGCTCCGTTCCCGGGGTGAAGCCGGAGACGTCCTCGAGGAAGATCATCGGGACGTTGTAGAGGTTGCAGAAGCGGATGAAGCGCGTGCCCTTGCGCGCGGCATCGACGTCGATCTGGCCACTCGCGACCGCCGAGTTGTTCGCGATGAACCCGACCACGTGGCCGCCGATCCGGCCGAATGCCGTGATCAGATTGCGCGCGCGCGTCGGCTGCAGCTCGAAGTACTCGCCGTGGTCGACGATCTGCTGCAGGAAGAGCGTGATGTCGAGCGGCGCGCTCATTCCCGCGGGCGAGTCGAAGGTCTTTCGGAAGAGGATGTCCTCTTCCAGCGTGAAGCGGTCGATCGGGTCGCTGGTCGGCCGGAAGGGCGGCGACACGCGGCAGTTGTCGGGCAGATACGAGAGCAGGCGCAGCGCGGTGCGCAGCGAGCCGACCTCGTCGGCGGTGGTGATGTCGCAGACGCCGTTGCGCCCGTGGACGCCGGGACCGCCGAGCGCGTCCGCGGTCACGTCCTCTCCGAGAGCCGCCTTCACCACACCGGGGCCGGTGAGCCCGATGAACGTGTCGCTGCACTGGATCATGAACGAGCCCTGGCGCGGGAGATACGCGCCACCGCCGGCGTTGTAGCCGAACATCAGGCTGATGCTCGGCACCACGCCGGAGATCCGGCGCAGAGCGGTGAACGCCTCGCTGTAGCCGTCGAGGCCTCCGACGCCCGCCGGTACGAACGCCCCCGCGGAGTCGTTCATGCCGATCAGCGGAATGCCGCGCTCGGCCGCCATGTAGATCAGCCGCGCGAGCTTCGCGCCGTTGGTCGCGTCCATCGAGCCCGCGCGAAGCGTGAAGTCGTGGCCGTACACCGCGACGTCACGCCCGCCGATCGAGAGCACCCCCGTGACGATCGAGGCGCCGTCGAGCGCCTTGCCCCAGTTCTGCCAGAGCAGATTCGGCTCGCGGTCCGAGAGCACCTTCAGGCGCTCGAAGACCGTCATGCGGCCCTTCGCGTGCTGGACGCGCACGCGCGCCGGGCCGCCGCCGCGCGTCGGCCGTTCCAGCAGCTCGAGACCGCGCTCGATCGACTCCTCGTAGATCGCGGCCGAGGGATGAGACGGCGTCAGGAGCTTCGCGGGGGCTGGAGCCGCCAGGGGGTTCTCGAGCAGATGACTCGGGGTTTCGATCGCCATGCCGGGCGCCTTTCGGGTTCGGCTCAGAGCGCCGCGATTTCGCGGAGCCGCTCCTGCAGCCGTACGCGGTACTCGTCGAGGTCGATGCGAACGCGCGCCACGCCGCTGTCCATCGCGGCCTTCGCCACGGCCATGGACTCGTGGATGAGCACGCGCGGATCGAACGGCTTCGGGATGATGTACGTGGGGCCGAAGTCGAATCGCTCGCCGGGATACGCGTGCCGCACCTCGTCGGGCAGGCCCTCCTCGCCCATTCGCGCGAGCTCGGCGAGCGCCTGCACCGCCGCGAGCTTCATCTCCATGTTGATCTTGGTCGCGCGAACGTCGAGCGCACCCCGGAAGATGAACGGGAAGCCGAGCACGTTGTTGACCTGGTTCGCGTAGTCGGAACGGCCGGTGGCCATGATCGCGTCGCCGCGCACCGCCGCGACCGCGGCGGGCGTGATTTCCGGATCGGGGTTCGCCATCGCGAAGATGATCGGCTTGGGCGCCATCGCCGCGACCATCTCACCGGTCACCGTCCCCGCCGACGAGACGCCGACGAAGGCGTCCGCACCGCGCAGTGCATCGGCAACCGTACGCGCCTTGGTGTCGCGCGTGTAGCGGGCCTTGTACTTGTTCATGCCGTCGCTGCGTCCCGCGTACAGGACGCCCTTCGAGTCGGTCATCAGCACGTTCTCGGGCCGCACGCCGAGGTGCACGTACAGGTCCGCGCAGGCGATGCCCGCTGCGCCCGCGCCCGCGACCACGACGCGCGTCTCCTCGATGCGCCGGTTCGTGAGCAAGAGCGCGTTCAGGAACGCCGCGCCGCTGATGATCGCGGTGCCGTGCTGGTCGTCGTGGAAGACGGGGATGTCCATCTCCGCGATCAGCCGCTCCTCGATCTCGAAGCACTCGGGCGCGCGGATGTCCTCGAGGTTGATCCCGCCGAAGGTCGGCTCGAGCAGCTTCACGGTCTGGATGATCAGCTCCGCGTCCTCGGT
>CAZMKX010000639.1:0-2741 GCA_964566375.1 uncultured Myxococcales bacterium | reverse complement strand
CGCTCGTACTCCTCGTAGAAGCGCTCGACGAACTGCACCGAGTGGCTGATCGCGCGCGCCGTGATCACCATCGGAATGACGAGCACGAGAGGCTCGATCTGGTAGCCCATCAGCGACGTGAAGCCGAGGCCCCAGACCGTGCACACGATCGCGCCCGAGAACGGCAGGATGACGCCGTACCAGCGCCGGAAGTAGACGCCCAGCATCAGGAGCAGGATGCCGAGGGAGAGCGAGAGGATCAGCACGATCTCCCACTTGTAGTAGAAGGTCCACCCGACCAGGATCGGCTGACCCGTGAGATGCACCGTGACCAGGCCGTCGGCCTCGAGATCCTCCTTGAGCTCGTGGATCTCGTTGAAGATCGTGCTGTAGTCGAGCCGGCTCTCGAGGAAGCCGGCCGTGATCATCGCGGCGCTGTCGTCCTTCGAGACGAAGCGGCCGTAGACCTGCTTGTTCTGATGAATGCGGTCGGGCAGATCGGCGACCATCGCCTTGGGCAGCAGCGTGCCTTCGGGACCGCGCAGGTTCTCGCCGTCCAGCCGATAGCCGGCGGGAAGCTCCTTCAGGCGCAGCTGCAGGAACTCGAGCTCCGCGTTCTCGCGCCGGACCTCGGCGAGCTCGACGATCGCCGCCTCGTCGCCCGAGGCCGCCGCCTTGGAGAGCTCGGAGTCCGCCTTCGCCCGGGGCTCGAGCACCGCCTTGCGCGCCTTCACGAACTCGGCGAACGCGGCCAGCTCGCCCGGAACCGTCTCGCCGCGCTTCTGCGCGCGGTGCACGGTGCGGCGCGTGAAGAACTGCGTCTCGAGCAGGGCCAGGGGCTCCTCGCCGACGACCTGCGTGGTGCGGATCGTGCCCGACTGGTCGATGCCGGTGTCGCGCACGGTCACGGCGGTCATCGACGCGACCTGGCCGTGATCGACGCCCTCGATCTTGTCGATCTGGTCGGTGAACGCGTACACCTTCTCGAGCACGCGCTCGTCGTAGATGTTGCCGTCCTTCGCGACGATCGCCGCGACGACCACGTTCGCGCTGCCGAATCCGCGGTTGTACTTCTCGTAGATCTGGATGAACGGGTGGTTGCGCGGCAGCAGGTCGATGAACTGCGAAAAGACCTGCAGCTGCAGCGCGTGGTAGGCGAAGAAGAGCGTCGCCCCGCCGATCAAGACCAGATTGACCCCGCGCCACTTGATGAAGAAGCGCGAGAATTTGAGCATCAGCGCGTCCACGGACTCTCCATTCTTGTGCCGTTTCCGAGCGCACTATAGGCGAACGCGCTCGGGAGTTGGGCTTGAAGGAAACAACCTTTTACGGGTTTTTTGCGCGGATTTCCGTGCAGCCCGGATTCGGCGGGTCATAATTCCGCAATCATGGCCAACCCGAAGCCGACCCCGCGCGCGAAGAAGCGGTCCGCTGCCCCGAAGCTGTCCCCCGAGAAGCGCGCCGCGCGCGCGGAGATCCAGCGCGGGGTCGCGAACCTGGGCAAGTCGATCGCCGAGATCCAGCGCGGCCTGCGCAAGGCGGAGCGACAGATCGAGCTCGATGCGCGCAAGCGCATCTCCGCCCTGCGCAAGGACGGACGCGCCCAGCTCGCGGGGCTCGCCGCCAAGCGCCGAGAGGTGCTCGCGAACCTGAAGCAGGCATCCGCATCGGCCGGCAGCTCGTGGGACGAGCTCAAGCAGTCGGCCGAGTCGGCCCTGGCGGACGCGATCCGCGCCGCGGGCTCCTACGTGGACCGGATCCGCGACGCGCTCAGGCGCTAGACTGCGCCGCGATGAGCGAACGAAGCCACCCGCAGGCGCGACCGGGGATAAGGAAGGGTCTTCACAAGGACTGGCGCACCTGGGTCGCGGTGGTCGCGATGCTCGCCGCGATCTCGCTCTACGTGCTGACCCTCGACGATTCGGCCGAGCCGGTCGAGGTCCCGCCGCCCGCGGCCGCGCCCTAGTCCGCGACGCTCGGGTATGATGCCTCTTCCGTGAGGAGGCTCTGCGCATGGGTCGACGGGTTCGAAGAGCGGCGGCGCTGTATTTCACTCTCCTGCTCGCGAGCTCCGCTGCTGCCGCACCGCCCGCCTTCGTCGATCCGCCGTTCCTGAGCAGCGCCGACGGCGTGCTGCAGGTGACGCTCACGGCGGCCGAGTCCGAGATCACCGTGGCGAACAAGACGGTGACCGCCCGCGTCTTCAACGGGCTGTACACGCCGCCGGTGTTCCGCCTGCAGCAGGGCGACACGCTGCGCGTTCACCAGGTGAACGCGCTTCCCGACATCGACATCAACTTCCACAGTCACGGCGTCGTTACCTCGCCGCTCATGAACGGCGACAACGTCTTCATCACCGTCGATCCCAACACCGCGTTCGACACCGAGATCCCGATCCCGCTCAGCCACTCGAGCGGCATGTACTGGTACCACCCGCACGTTCACGAGTACGTGAACCGGACCGTCTCGCAGGGCATGGCCAGCGCGATCATCATCGGTGACATCCTCGCGCCGTTTCCGGAGCTCGCCGGAATCACCGAGCGCGTGATGATCCTGAAGGATCTCAAGATCAAGAAGGGCGAGGTCGTCGACGATCCCGATCCCGCTGGACGCACGCTGCGCACGATCAACGGCGTCTACAAGCCCGAGATCACGATCGCTCCGGGCGAGCTGCAGTTCTGGAGGATCGGCAACATGAGCGCGAACATCTTCTACGATCTAGAGCTCAAGGGCGTCACGTTCTACCAGATCGCCGTCGACGG
>CAZMKX010000638.1:0-2743 GCA_964566375.1 uncultured Myxococcales bacterium | reverse complement strand
GCGAGATCGACGAGGCCACGGGCTGGTTCCTCGACTACTTCTCGCCGCGCGAGCTCGCGAAGCTGGCGCGCGGCGAGAGCGCGGGCCTCGTGCGCAGCGTCGGCGGAAAGCTCGCGCTCTGCGCGCTGGCGAGCGTCGGCTTCTTCGCGATCGCGGTTCGCGCGGTCGAGAGCCTGGACACCGAGCCCGGGCTCGCTCCGGTGATGTCCATCGTGGGCGGCGGCTTCGCGCTGACCGGTGCGTGCTTCCACGCGCTGCGCCTGAAGCGCGCGCGAGAAATGCAGTCGGCGCCGATCGCGCGCGAGATCGTGTGCGCGCACCTGGCCGGAATCGCGAGCGTCGAGCCCCGCCTGCGGAAGGCCGCCTAGACGCGCTTCTGGACGCGGCGACAGACGAGCAGCACCTCGTCGACGCCGTCGGTGTCGATCAGGCCGGGCGCGAGCGCGAGCTTCTTCTGGAAGCGCACGCCCAGCGGCATCATCACGCGGTTGTACCACCACATCGCGCGGGCGCGCCGGTGCACGAGATACCAGCTGGCCAGTTCGACGAGGCGCGACGAGCGCGGCTGCATGCCGTAGACGGCGCTCTGCTCGAGGGCGAATCCGTGTTCCTCGAGCTTTGCGATGAATTCCGCCGGCTCGTAGCGCCGCTGGTGCCCTACGAAGTCGTCGAACGCGGTCCAATGGGAAGGGTGCAGCGGCACCGACGTGAGAAGCTTCGCGCCGGACGCGGCGACGCGCGCGAGCTCGCTGAGCGCGGTCGCGTCGTCGTCCACGTGCTCGATGATGTCGAGCGCGCAGACCAGATCGAAGCGCGCATCCGCGAACGGCAGCGAGCTGATCAGGCCGACCACGCCGTTTCCGCCGTTCGCGCGCAGCTTGGCGAGCGCGGGAACGCTGACGTCGAGAAAGCTCGTGCCGCGCAGCGGCAGCCTCGGTCGGAGCCCCGGGGCGACCTCGAGCCTGCGCGGTGCCGCCTCCGCCAGCGCACTCGCCAGCGGCCAGGTGTTGAAGCGCTCCGGCGCGATCAGGCGCGCGTCACTCCACAGCGCGTCGTAGAAGCGACGGTTCGCGTCGAGCAGCTTCGCTTCGGTTCGCACCGGCGGCCTCGCGCGCTCCCGCCTATCCGTCCTCGACCACGCCCTTGGGCGCGCGCTGGCTCATGAAGCCGAACATGTAGCCGGCGACGCGGCGCATCTGGATCTCCTCCGCGCCTTCGGTGATGCGGTAGCGGCGGTGGTGCCGGTAGATGTGCTCGAACGGCTTGTGGCGCGAGTAGCCCAGGCCGCCGTGCACCTGCATCGCGCGGTCCGCGGCGTCGCAGCACAGCCGGTTCGCCCAGTAGTTGCACATCGACACCTTGTCGCTGACCGAGAAGTTGCCGTACGTGTCCATTCCCCAAGCCGTCTTGTGGATCAGCGCGCGCATCATCTCGCACTGCGTCTGCAGCTCGACGAGCGGGAACTGGATGCCCTGGTTGCTCGCGAGCGGCTTGCCGAACGGCTTGCGCTGCCTGGCGTAGGCCACCGACTCGTTGATGCAGAACTGCGCCGCGCCCAGGCTCGCGGCGGCCTGGCGGATGCGGTTCTCGTTGAAGAAGTGCTGCACCACCTGCAGGCCGCGCCCCTCGCCGCCGAAGACCGCTTCGTCCGGCACCCACACGTTCGTGAGCGACACGCGCGCGTGATCGGTCGGCATGTTGAATGTCCAGAGGTACTCCTCGACCTTGAAGCCGGGTGAGCTCGTCGGCACGAGCAGCGCGGTGATGCCGTTCCCGTCGCCCGCCTTGCCGGCGGTGCGCGCGAAGATCAGGTCGTACGGAGCCTTGTGGATGCCGGTGTTCCAGGTCTTCTCGCCGTTGATGCGCCAGCCGTTGCCGTCGCGCACGGCGTGGGTCTCCATGTGCGTCGCGTCGGAGCCGTGGTTCGGCTCGGTGATGCCGAACGCGAAGCCCGTCGTGCCCTCGAGAAGCCCGTCGACGAACTGCTTCTTCTGCGACTCGGTTCCGTAGGCCAGCATGAGCAGCACGCCGACGTTGTTCGCGACGATCGAGTGCTCGTTCTGCAGGTCGTTGTGAAGGCCGAGCCCCTTCGCGGACAGGTGCTCGCGGATGATCGCCATGCCCAGGTTCGTGCCGTCCTTGCCGCCGTACTGCTTCGGCAGCGGGTACCGGTAGTGACCCGCCTTGTCGGCGATCCGGCGCGCCTCGCGCAGCAGCGCCTCCCACTCCTCGTTCGGCAGCCCGCCGCGTTCCCAGTCCGTGCGCGCGTCCTCACGCCGGTGGTCGAAGAAGCGGATGTTGTCGTTCTTCTGCTCGAGCGGCTTGATCTCGCGCTCGATGAACTCGTCGAGCTCGAGGAGGTAGGCGGCGAGGTCCTTGGGGATGTCGAAGTCCATGTCGGGTCCTTTCTTCGCAACGGCTTGCGGGCCCGATCGTACCCCTTCCCGAGGGTCGCGCGCGCGGAGGTCTAGGAGCAGCCGGGCCCGCCGGGGAAGCGCGTGCAGAAGCTCGGGTCCAGCTTCCAGGTCCCGTTCACGTAGGTGTTGCCGCAGCTCGGGTCGGCGTTCCTGCCGGGAAAGAGGGGCGAGCGCGCCGTCACGGTCAGCGTGTCGTCGCCCGGAACGACACGAATCAGTGTCCACCAGCCGACGCCGGTGTGCATCGACGTGCCGTCGGTGTTTCCGCCGCCGCAGGCCAGGCTCACCTCCTGCGAGTTGGTGAACACGTCGAGCGCCTCGAAGCC
>CAZMKX010000637.1:0-2754 GCA_964566375.1 uncultured Myxococcales bacterium | reverse complement strand
ACGCCTCGAGCGGCTCGCGTATACTGCGAGTGATGCACGGCCTCGCGAGTGTCGTCCTCTCGACCTTCAACCAGCCGCGGCTTCTCGATCTGGCCCTGCACGGCTACGCCCTGCAGACCTCGCGCGCGTTCGAGCTCGTGATCGCCGACGACGGCTCGCGCGCCGACACGCGGCACGTGATCGAGCGGCACGCGCGCACCTTCCCCGTGCCCATCCGCCACGTCTGGCAGGAGCACCGCGGCTTCTGGAAGTCGGCCGCCCTGAACCGCGCCGTTCTGCAGAGCCGCGGTGCGCAGCTCGTCTTCTCGGACGGGGATTGCGTGCCGACGCGGACGTTCGTCGCCGAGCACCAGGCGGCCGGACGCCCGGGGAGCTTCGCGGTCGGGGGCCACGTCCGGCTCAGCGAATCCGAGACGCGCGCCGTGACCGCTGCGCAGGTGCGCTCGGGCGCGCTCGAACGCGCGGTCTCGCACGCGGCGCGCGCGGCACTCTGGTGGACGCACGTGAAGAGCCTCGCGTACATCGCGATCGAGCAGCCGCGCAGGCCGCGGCTGCTCGGGCTCAACTTCTCGGTCGACCGCGAGAGCTTCTTCCGCGTGAACGGCTTCGATCAAACCTACCGCAACAGCGCGCGCGACGATTCGGACCTGCGCAACCGGCTCCTGCTCGCGGGCGTGCGCCCCGTCTCGCTCTGGCACCGCGCGCGGGTCGTGCACCTCTTCCACCCGCCGTACCGGGAGCGCGCGCTCTGGAAGGGCGGCGACGCCTACTACCACCGGCCCGATCTGCCCGTCGAGGCGCCCGACGGGCTCCGCGAGCTCGCGCGCGCGCTCGACGAGGCGGCCCGGCTCACCGGAACCTGATCCGCTCCGCGCCCGCGTAGACGTTCAGCGCGTCGCCGCGCAGGAACGCGATCAGCGTGACGCCGTTCTCGCGCGCGAGCTCGACCGCCAGGCTCGACGGCGCCGAGATCGCCGCCAGGATCGGAACGCCCGCGACCAGCGCCTTCTGCGCGATCTCGAAGCCGAGCCGGCCGCTCGCGAGCAGGATCGTCTCCCCGAGCGGGAGCCGGCCTTCGAGCGCCCCCCAGCCGATCACCTTGTCCACCGCATTGTGTCGGCCGACGTCCTCGCGCGCGCAGAGCAGTGCGCCCCGGGCGTCGAAAAGGCCTGCCGCGTGCAGGCCTCCGGTCTCGTGGAAGAGCGACTGCGCGGTCTTCAAGCGCGCGGGGAGTGCCTGCAGGACGGCCGCGTCGACGCGCGTGGCGTCGCCGTGCACCGGCGCGGCGCGGGTGCGCAGCGCCTCGAGGCTGGCCTTGCCGCAGATGCCGCAGGAGGACGACGCAAAGAAGTGTCGCGTGCCGGGCGGATGCACGCCCGCGGCCCCCGGGTGGGTGCGGATCTCGACCACGTTGCGCGTCTCGTCGCAGTGCGCGATCGCGTCGACGACGTCGAAGTCGGTCACGATCCCTTCGGAGACGGCGAAGCCCGCGGCGAGCTCCAGATCGTGTCCCGGCGTGCGCATCGTGACCGCGATCGGCGTGCCGTTCAGGCGCAGCTCGAGCGGCTCCTCGATCACGAGGCTCTCGTCGCGCGTCTCGCGCGCCGCGCCGCGCGACGCGAGGATCTCGACGCGAACGCTGCCCGGGTCGCGCGTCATGGCGTGCCGACCAGCGGGCCGAGCACGCGGATCCGCTCGTCGCGCTGCCAGCCCGCGACGGTCTCCGCCGGCTCTCTCGCGCCGCTCGCGCGCAGCAGCACGAGCGCCGGTCCGGCGACGGCGTCCTCGACCGCGAGACGCAGCGATCCCAGGCCGGTGAGCAGCGTGTCGAGTCGCCCGGCGGTCGGGGCGTTCTCGAGATACGCCGCGGGCGGCTCCGGCAGCCGCTCGACGTCCTCCGCGCGAAGCCCCTCCATGAGCCCCGTCGCGCCCTGCGAGAGCGCCAGCGCGACCCGACGCACGCAGCCGCTCGGGATGCCGCGCAGGACGGGATGCGTCACGGCGTTGTCGTCGACGAGCGCGACGACGTCGCCCGCGAGGCCGACGAGCGACGCAGACGAGAGGCCGACCGCGCCGATCAGGTCTCCCGCGACGCGGAACGGTGTAGAGACGAGCGCTCCGGCCGCGCCGTCCAGGTCGGGCCCCGCGCGCGCCGGCCGGCTCGCGGCGCACGCGGCCATGATGCCGAGCGCGGCGATCGCGTGAACGAGTGCTCGAGCCAGCGCGTCCCCCTTCCGTCGCGCTCTCGATACCGCACGCTAAGATGGCCGTCCATGCAGATCGAAGTCTCCGCGCACATCCCCGCGAGCCCGCAAGCCGTCTTCGCGCGCTACACCGATCACGAGCGCTGGGTCGACTGGGCGGGCGTGAAGGAGGTGGTCTTGCGACAGCAGGGCACTCCCCCGCCGAACGGACTCGGCGCGATCCGCGTGATCCGACAGGCGGGCATGGCGATCGAGGAGGAGATCACCGCCTTCGATCCGCCCAAGCGCATGGCCTACCGCCTGGTCGCGGGCGCTCCGGTCCGCGACCATTCGGGCGAGGTGCTCTTCGACGCCGACGGCGCCGGCACGCGCGTCACCTGGAAGGTCCGCTGTCGCCCGCTGATCCCCGGAACCGGTTGGCTGATCCGCCGGGCGCTCGAAAGCGGTCTGCGCGACGTGCTGGCGCGGCTCGCGAAATCCATCGCCTGAGACCGGCGCTCAAGTTCGGCCCGGAGCTGCCGATCAATGACACGTAATTGCGGCTCGCTTT
>CAZMKX010000636.1:0-2754 GCA_964566375.1 uncultured Myxococcales bacterium | reverse complement strand
CGCGCTTGGTTCGGGACCAAGAGGTCGCCGGTTCAAATCCGGCCGCCCCGACCAGATTTCTACCGATCGCGGGCCGGCTCTTCGGAAGAGCTCGCGGGCGGAGTGCCTGGAATCGGCCGATCGGCATTGGTCTTGACCCGGAATTTCGGCCACGGCGTCGCTTGCTTGGGCAGCTCGCGCCGCATCAGTGAGCGACAGGCGCCGGGCGGGATCTTCGCGGTCGCGGCGAGTGCGCCCGGAACCGAGAGCGCGGGACCCGCGGGCGAGGGGGCCGCGCCGCTGATCAGCGCCTCGCGCACCGCCCATGGCTCGAGGTCGGGGCGCGAGCCCGTCACGAGCAGCGCGGCGCCGGCCGCGAGCCCGACGGCGGCGGCCGAGCCGGCCACGGGCGCGATCCGCCGGTCGGGTCCGGTCGAGGCGTCGTTTCGCGGATTCGAGAGCGCGGCCGGGATTCCGGCCGGGCTCGCGGCGCGCGCCGGCAGAACCAGATCGGGGGACGTGCCACGCGCGGGCGCGACTTCGGCCACGAGCAGTCCGCGCAGCGGTCGCAGCAGCACCGAGCCCGTCTGCGCGTCCGTCCAGGGGTCCCAGACGACGCCCGTCTCGCCCCCGTTCGCCCGCAACCAGCCGTCGCGCCAATGCGACGGGAAATCTCCCGAGGCGCCGGGCTCGTCGCCCGGGCCACAGATCGCGATCGTACAGTTGTCCTCGGCGAAGAGCAGCGCGTCGTGCAGGATCCAGTGCGGCGCATTGCCCGGCCACGCGCAGGTGACGACGCGAGCGCGCTCTCCGACGGCGTAGGCGATGCCCGCAGCGCGCGCCCAGGTCGAGCTGCGCAGCTCTGCGGGCGGAGACTCGGCGTCGTGCGCGCGCGGATCGGCGTCGCGGTCGCGCGTCGCGGTGGTGCGGAGGTTCTCCTCGACGTCGACGGCGAGGATCTCCGCGCGCGGCGCGACGCCGACCGGCAGGCCCTGCCCGCCCGCGCCCGCGGCGAGCGAGGCGATCGCGGTGCCGTGGCCCCAGTCGCGGCGCGTGAGCACCGTCGCGCCGCTCCAGTCGCTCACGTCGCCGACGCTGCCGAGCGCCAGGCGCGTGCCCGCGTCGCCGCGCGCGATCGCGAGCTGCGCCAGGTTCACGCCGTAGCGGTCGCCCGGAACGCCGTTTCCATCGAGGTCGTCGCCCAGGCGCTCGCTCGACTTGTCGAGCAGGTTTGGCGCGAGCGAGGCGTGATTCACGTCGATGCCGGTGTCGACGACCGCGAGGCGGATTCCGTCGCCCTGCTCCTCGCTCCAGACCTGCGGCGCGCCGATCGCCTCGAGCTCGGGCCCGGCGCGCTTCGCGGCCGCGCGCGCGCTTCCGGTCTGGCGTGACGCCATTCGGTAGCCCTCGGCCTCGGGGTCGACGATCCGCGTGACGACGCCGAGCGGTGTCGGCCAATCGGGCGTCGCGCGCACGCGCCGGAACGCGCCGTCGTCGGGCAGGTAGCTCTCGGCGAAGACGCTCGGGTCGGCGCGGAACGCGCTCACGGCCTGGTAGAAGTTCACACCCTCGGGGATGTCGATCGCCACCCACAGACCGAGTCCGACGGCGTCGCGCGTGCCGCTGCGGTCGAAGGGGAACGCGGGCAGGACCTGCGCCGAGAAGGCGCGCAGCACGGCGTCGAGGGAGGGAAGTCCGAGCGATTCGCGAGCGACCGGCTCGCCCCACGGCTCGGGGAGCTCGCGCAGCTTGAACAGCGCGACGCCGCCCGCGTAGGGATCGGCGACCGGAAGCGTGCGCGCGTCGGTGAAGGTGACCTGCGCCTCGGCGCGCAGCTCGCCGGCGTGACACAGGACGGTGGCGGGCGTCGCGACGCCCGGCGACGGCACGCGCAGCCCGGCACCCGCGAGCGCGAGAGCCTCGCCGTCCGCGAGCTGGCAGACCGCCTCGCCCGCCCGCGTTCCTTCCACACGAAGCTGCGCCGCTTCGCCGAGCCGCGACGCCGAGTGAAGCGGCGTGACGCGCAAGGCGTCGGGATCACCGGGCTCGGAGACCGGCTGCCAGGCGGGCGGAAGCTGTGGCAACGGCTCCAGAACCGTCGCGCACGCACACAGGACGACGCACGACCCCGCGCGGACGAGCCCGAAGAATCCCTTGCTCATGCGGGAATCTTCGGGCGCATCCGCGCGAAGCTGTTGCGGCGCTCAGTCGACGAAGGCGCGCAGCACGCGAGCCCGGCTCGGGTGCCGGAGCTTGCGCAGCGCCTTTGCCTCGATCTGGCGGATGCGTTCGCGCGTGACGGCAAAGTCCTGACCGACTTCCTCGAGCGTGTGGTTCGAGCGTTCGCCGATCCCGAAGCGCATCTTCAGCACCTTCTCCTCGCGCGGCGTCAGCGTCGAGAGCACCTTGCGGGTGTGCGCGGCGAGGTTGCGCTGGATCACCTCGTCGGTGATCGAGAGGCGCTTCTTGTCCTCTAGGAAATCGCCGAGATGCGAATCCTCGTCCTCGCCGATCGGCGTCTCGAGCGAGATGGGCTCCTTCGCGATCTTCAGAACCATCTGCACCTTCTCGAGCGGCATCTCCATCTCTTCCGCGATCTCTTCCGGCATGGGCTCGCGGCCGAGCTTCTGGACCAGGTAGCGCTGCGCCCGCACCAGCTTGTTCATCGTCTCGATCATGTGGACGGGAATGCGGATCGTGCGCGCCTGGTCCGCGATCGCGCGCGTGATCGCCTGGCGGATCCACCAGGTGGCGTAGGTCGAGAACTTGTAGCCG
>CAZMKX010000635.1:0-2763 GCA_964566375.1 uncultured Myxococcales bacterium | reverse complement strand
TCGAGAAGCGCCGCCGTCGGCACGCGGTACAGGTGATTGCGCGTGACCGGCGCGTAGTAGAGCCAGAATCCGTTCTCGTCGAGTGCGATCGAGTCCACGCCGGGACGCACCGTGAACAGGCCGAAGAACTCCATGCGCACGCCCTGCACCACGGGAGCGTAGTCCTCGGCCAACACCGATTCGTGTCCCTCGAGCAGGCGGCGGGCCTTCTGCGTCGAGACGTCGTAGACCACGATCGACGGAATCAGCGCGAACGGGCTTGCGTCGGCGATGTAGATCGTCCTGCCGTCGGGAGAGACCTGGAAGTCGTTCAGCATCGAGCCGTGCAGGGCGATCTTGCTCGGAAAGTCGTGCCGGTGCACGAGCGCGCCGGTGGCGAGGTCGAACGCGAGGAGGCGCGCCGTGCCGAAACCGTAGTGACCGTAGTCGAGCGCCCAGAGGCGGTTCTTCCGATCGGCGCGGATCGCGAGCACCGTTTCGAAGGCGAGATCCCCGGGCAATCCGCCCGCCGGGTACGCGACGGGCTTTCCGTCGACGATCTCGAACACCGAGATCGGCGGCCCGCCCTCGGGGTGATACGTCGCGAACACGCGTCCGCTCGGCGATACCGTGATGTTCCCCGGCGGGTGCGGAAGCTCCGCGACGAGCTCCAACGCGTCCGCGCCAAGCGAGGGCTTTCCGCTGCGATCGGGGAAATCTCCGCCACCGCCGTAGCGTGCACGCACTCCTGCGAGAAAGATTGCAGCCAGAGCGGCTACCAGGACGAATGCGTAGCGGGCGATGCGCACGTGCGCAGCCTAACACCCTGTCGCGTGTGACGTCTCTCACCGCCTCGCAACTGCCGGGGCACGATGCTGTTCCAACGATCGGGGTCGAAGGAGGCCCTGCGAGACCTATGTCGAAGCAGAACCGTACGTCACGTCTTTCGCGCATCGCGGCGGCCGCCCTGGGCGTCGCCGCTCTCTCGCTGATCGTGGCACCCGCCGCGCACGCCGACGGCGGCAAGCACGGCAAGCGACACGGAAAGCACTCGGGAAGCTACTACCAGGATGATGACGATCACGGCGGCTACTACGGTCCCCCGCCGGTGTACTACGGGGGCCCGCCGCCGTGCCGAGGTCCGAAGAAGGTGAAGGTCTACAGCTACTACCCGGTGCCCGTAGGCGTGCCGGTCGCCGTGCCGGTCCCGGTATACCCGGCCTATCCGGCGTATCCCGCGTATCCGGTGTCCGGCTCGGGCGGCGTGGTCCGCGTCGGCGTGGACTGGGTGTTCGGGTTCTAGTGCAGTGAGTTCGCGTTGATGTCTCTTGCGCGAGAGGGAACGGGATCCGAGCTCCGAGAGGAGCGACGGGCCTGAAGTAGCCCCGCGCGAGACAGGAAGGCCCGCGCTTCCTAGCTCGCGCGGGGCTCGTATGTGAAGGTGAGCGCACCGTCGACCGCGTCGACGCGCGCCTTGCCACCCTTCGCCAGCGCGCCGAAGAGCAGCTCGTCGGCGAGCTTGTCCTTCACCTCGGTCTGGATCACGCGCGTGAGCGGGCGCGCTCCGAAGAGCTTGTCGTAGCCCTTCTCGGCCAGCCACGCGCGCGCCGCCGGCGTGAGCTCGATCTGCACCTTCTTCTCGGCGAGCTGCGTCTCGACTTCCTTCACGAACTTCTCGACCACGCGGCCCATGACTTCGGGCGTGAGCTGCTTGAACTTCACGACCTCGTCGAGGCGGTTGCGGAACTCGGGGCTGAACAGCCGCTCGACGTCCTTCTGGCCGTCACTGCGCGAGTCGCCGGCGAAGCCGATCGAGCGTGCGGTCATGTCGCGCGCGCCGACGTTGCTGGTCATGATCAGCGTCACGTGGCGGAAGCTCGCCTCGCGGCCGTGGTTGTCGGTGAGCGTCGCGTGGTCCATGACCTGCAGGAGGATGTCGAACAGGTCCGGGTGCGCCTTCTCGATCTCGTCGAGCAGGAGCACCGCGTAGGGCGTACGCCGGATCGCGTCGACGAGGATCCCTCCCTGGTCGTAGCCGACGTAGCCGGGCGGGGCGCCGATCAGCCGCGCGATCGCGTGCTTCTCCATGTACTCGCTCATGTCGAAGCGGATGAACTCGACGCCGAGCGTCTTCGCGAGCTGCTTGGCGAGCTCCGTCTTGCCGACGCCCGTCGGCCCCATGAACAGGAACGAGCCCACCGGCCGATCCGCGCCGCCGAGCCCCGCGCGGCCGCGCTTGATCGCGCGCACCACCGTCGAGATCGCCTCGTCCTGGCCGTACACCACGCCGCGCAGGTCGCTCTCGAGGTTGCCGAGCCCTTCGAGATCGGACGTCGACGCCGTCGGGAGCGGGATCTTCGCCATCTGCGAGATCAGCACCTCGACGTCGCGAATGCCGACCTGCTTGCGCTTCTCGCCCTTGCGCAGGCGCACGGCCGCACCCACCTCGTCCATCACGTCGATCGCCTTGTCGGGCAGGAAGCGGTCGAGCAGGTGCTTGGCCGAGAGCTCCACGCAGGCGCGCAGCGCCGGCTGCGTGTAGTGCACGCCGTGGTGCTTCTCGTAGTGCGGCGCGAGCCCCTCGAGGATCTTCACCGCGTCGTCGACCGAGGGCTCGTGCACCTCGATGCGCTGGAAGCGGCGCGCCAGCGCGCGGTCGCGCTCGAAGTGGCGGTACTCCTGGAACGTGGTCGAGCCCATGCAGCGCAGCTCGCCGTTCTGGAGCAGCGGCTTCAGCATGTTCGACGCGTCGACGGTCGCGCCCTGGGCGGAGCCGGCGCCGAG
>CAZMKX010000634.1:0-2779 GCA_964566375.1 uncultured Myxococcales bacterium | reverse complement strand
GCTCTTCGGCGAGACGGAGACGCGCGACCTGGTGGTGCGCTTCGATCCGAAGGGCGTCGTGGCGTCGTTCACGTTCAATGCGGCGCCGCCGCTTCCGGGAAGCCTCTAGGCCTTCTCGCCGAGCTTCTCGAGGGCCCGCTCGACGGAGCCGTCGGCAGCGTCGAGCGCGCGCTCGGCCTCGGCCGCGGACACCTTCGCGAGCTCACACAGGATGCGCACGCCGCGCTCCTGCAGCTTCGTGTTCACGGCGCGCAGGCCCGTCATCAGATTCCCCTGAACACGCCCGAGCCGGACCATGACCGCCGTCGAGAGCGTGTGCAGGATCATCTTCTCGGCCAGGCCTCCCTTCATGCGCGTCGAGCCCGTGATCACCTCCGGTCCGACGACCGCGACGATGGCGATCTCGGCGCGCTGCGCGAGCGGTGAGTCCGGCACGCAGGTGATCGCGATCGCACGCGCGCCGACGTGGCGCGCGTGCTCGAGCCCGGCGAGCGCGTAGGGCGTACGGCCGCTCGCCGAAAGGGCGACCAGCGCATCGCCCGGACCGAACCCGAGCTTTGCCAGATCGCGCACGGCCGCGCCGACGTCGTCCTCGGCGCCTTCGACCGCGCCCACGAGCGCAGGGGCACCGCCGGCGACCAGCGCCTGCACGCGATCGGGTTCGAGGCCGAACGTGGGCGGGATCTCGGCGGCGTCGATTGCGCCGATCCGCCCGCTCGTGCCCGCGCCCAGATTGACCCAGCGTCCGCCGCGCTCCAACGTCTCGACCAGCGCCTGGCAGGCGCGCTCGAGCGCCGGCCGGGTCTCGCGGACTGCGCCCGCGACCCGCGCGTCCTCGTCGAGGATGCGATTCAGGAGCTCTGCAACCGGTAGCTGGTCGAGATCGCGCGTGCGCGGGTTCCGGGACTCCGTCACCGGGCCGCGATCGGCGGGCTTCTGCGCGTCGGCCATCTAGAATTCCGCTCCGTGAGCTTCCGCTGCGATCCCGCCACCGTCGCGCGCCTGGAATGGCAGCGCCTGCTCGAGTGCCTGGCCGCGCAAGCCGCCAGCGCGCGCGGCGCCGAGGCGCTGCGTGCGGGCGTCTTTCCGGTGACGCATGGAAGTGTACGCGAGCGACTGGCGGAGACCAGCGAAGCGCGCGCGCTCGTGGACCTCGGACGAGACCCGCCGTTCGGCGGCATCGCGGACCTGCGGGCCGACCTCGCCGAGCTCGTGCGCGGGCGCACGCTCGGCGCGAGCGAGCTCGCCAAGCTTCTCGCCACGCTCGCGGCCTCGCGTCGCGTGCGCGATTCGCTGCGCGAGAACGCCGCGCGCGCGCCGCGCCTGGCGACCCTGGCCGAGACGCTGACCGAGCTGCGCCCGCTCGAGCAGGCGCTGGCGGCGGTGATCACGCCCGCCGGCGAGGTGCGCGAGGACGCGAGCCCCGAGCTGCGGCGCTTGCGCCGGCGCGTGCGCGAGCTCGAGGGCGAGATCGAGAAGCAGATGTCGCGACACCTGCGCGATCCCGACGTCCAGTCCCATCTGCAAGATTCCTACTCCACGTTCCGCGAGAGCCGGCCGGTTCTGCCCGTTCGCGCCGACGCGCGCAGACTCGTGCGCGGCATCGTACACGACGTCTCATCGAGTGGAACGACGGTCTTCATTGAGCCGGAAGAAGTCGTGGAGACCGGCAATCGCCTGCGCCTTGCGCAGACCGAGCTCACGCGCGAGGTCGAGAGACTTCTGCGCGAGCTCTGTGACCGCGCGCGCGCCGACGCGCTCGCGCTCGAAGGCACGGGCGCCACTCTCGAGTCGCTCGATGCCGCGCTCGCGCGCGGTCGCTTGTCGCGCAAGTCGCTCGGCGTCGCGCCCGACGTGTCGGCGGAGGCGGAGCTCGACCTGCGCGGCCTCCGCCATCCGCTGCTTCTGCTCGAAGCCGGCCTCGAGCCCGAGGACGTCGTGCCCAACGACCTGGCCCTGGTGGGTGGCGCGCGCTGTCTGCTGATCTCGGGTCCGAACGCCGGTGGCAAGACGGTGGCCGCGAAGGCGGTCGGGCTGGCGGTCCTGTCCGTCCGCGCGGGCCTGCACGTGTCGTGCGATCCGGGCAGCCGCGTGCCGATCCTCGACGCGGTCTTCGCGGACATCGGCGACGAGCAGGACCTGCGCTCGGGACTCTCGACGTTCTCGGCGCGAATGGCGAACCTGGCGTCGATCGTCGAGCAGGCCGACGCGCGCACGCTCGTGATCGCGGACGAGATCGGCGAAGGCACGGAGCCCGGCGAGGGCGCGGCGCTCGCGCAGGCGATCCTCGAGGCGCTGGTCTCGAAGGGCGCGTACGTGCTCGCGACCACGCACTTCAACCGGCTGAAGGAGATCGCCGGCAGCGACCCGCGCTTCCTGAACGCGAGCGCCGAGTTCGACTTCGCGACGCTTCTTCCCACCTTCAAGATCCATCAGGGTCAGCCCGGATCGAGCGGCGCGATGTGGGCGGCGCAGCGCATGGGCCTGGCCGAGCGGGTGGTCGAGCGCGCGCGCGAGCTGATGGATCGGGAGGACTCGCGGCTCGAGGCACTGACGCGCGGCCTCTCGGAGCTGCGCCAGGAGCTCGAGTCCGAGCGACGCGAGGCGCTGCGCATGCGCGCCGAGAGCGAGGCCGTGCGCGGTGCGTACGAGACGCGCCTGGCCGCGCTGCGCAGCGCGCGCGAGCAGGCGCTGGCCGCGATGAAATCGGATCTCGAGAGTGCGTTCGCGCGCGCGCGCGCCGAGATCGCGCACGTCGTTCACGACCTGCAGAAGGGCG
>CAZMKX010000633.1:0-2791 GCA_964566375.1 uncultured Myxococcales bacterium | reverse complement strand
CGGCCTTTCCCGCGCGCCTGCCACCGAACGGCTCGCTCAAGATCCTGAGCTCGGGCTGGTACGAGCGCGTGCTCGAGTTCGCGATCGAGAAGCGCTGAGCTTCAGTCCCGCGCGCGAAGCCAGATGCACTTGAGATAGGCGCCTTCCTTGAAGCGCACCGGGTGATCGACGGCGTGCGCGGTGCGCTGCCACTCGACCAGATCCCGGCGCGCGCGCTTCGCGCCGGCCTCGATCGCGCTCGCGAGCGCGCCGGCGTCGACGCGCGCGGAGCAGGACGCGATCGCGATCTCGCCACCGGGCGCGAGAACCGCGCTGCCGAGCTCCGCGAGCCTCGCATACGCGGAGAGCGCGCCCGCGACCTCGCGTCGCGCCTTCGCGAACGCAGGCGGGTCGATCACGATCAGCCCGAAGCGGCGGCGCTCGGCCGCGAAGCGCGCGAGCGCCGCGAACGCGTCGTCGCACACGCACTCGTGTCGCGCGCGCGCGACCTCGGGCACGTCCGCGTTCAGCGCGAAGTTCGCGCGCGCGTCGTCGAGCGCGGCCGCGCTCGCGTCGAGCGAGACGACGCTCTCCGCTCCGCCGCGCGCCGCGTAGACCGAGAAGCCGCCGCTGTACGAGAAGGCGTTCAGCACCGACTTCCCGCGCGCGAGCGCTCCGAAGCGCGCGCGGTTCTCGCGCTGGTCCAGGAAGAAGCCCGTCTTCTGGCCGTGAACGGGATCGCAGCGGAAGCGCAGGCCGTTCTCGCGGAAGACGATCGGGCCGTCGAGCGCCGGGCCGGACAGGATCGCGCCGTCCGCGAGGCCCGCGCGCTCCGCGCATACACCCGCGATCGCGCGCGCGAGCCGGAGCACCACGCGCTCGGGCGCGAGCACCGCGTCGATCGCCGCGCGCACCTCCGCCAGGTGCGGCAGCCACGCCGCGGTGTAGAGCTTCAGCACGAGCGTCGCTTCGTACCGGTCGAGCACCAGCCCGGGCAGGAAGTCGCTCTCGCCGCTCACGACGCGGAAGCCCGTCGTGCCCTGCGCCTCGAGCCCTGCGCGCAACACCCGCGCGTCGCGTAACCGCTCGGCAAAGAACGTGCGGTCGATCGGCCGCGGCTTGCCGCGGTGCAGGATGCGGATGCGGATCGGCGAGTCGGGATCCCAGAGGCCGAGGGCGAGCAGCGCGCGCTTGTGATCGAAGATCACCGCCAGGTCACCGGCCTCGCCCGCGCGCGACGCGGAGCGGATGCTCTCGGCGTAGAGCCACGGGTGCTCCAGCCGAACCAGCCGCTCGGCCGAGTTCGTGAGCCGGACGGTGACGGTGGGCGCACTCACGCCCGCCAAGCTAGGCGCGGGCGAGCTGCTTCGCGAGCGCCTCGAGCGTCTCGCAGTCGGGCAGGTCGCGCTGCCGGCGCAGCTCGTCGAGGTACGCGCGATCGTGTCGCCGGTACCAGGTCGCGAGCGTCGCGGGGTCGGCGAGCGAGCCGGGCGCCTGCTCGAAGGCCCAGAACGAGTTCGACGTCTCCGGCGCGAGCTCGGCGGTGAGTCGTGTCCACGGCGCGCCGCACGCGCGCGCGGCGTCGGTCGCGAAGTCGGTGTCGGCCAGGTCGCGGAACACGATCGTGCCCGTCGGACGCATCCGCTCTCCGAGCTGCACCAGGATGTTCTGCGGGTTCGGCGTCTGGTACTGCAGGCCGTAGCGCGCGAGCAGCTTCGCCTTGGCGCGGCCGACCGGCTCCGCGTAGCCCGCGCCCCAGAACGCGGCGAAGGACTCGCCCGAGAGCGCGGCGATCGCGCGGCCGACGAACGGAATGCTGAACGCCGGCAGGTACAGGTGACCGTCGCAGAGCGGCGCCAGATCGCGCACGAGCATCCCCGTCTCGGAGCCGGGAACGGCCACGCCGATCGACTCGGTGAGCAGCACGAGCGCCGGATCACGGCCGAGGCGCGCGTCGACCGCGCGCACGTGCTCGGCAAACAGCAGCGCCTCGCGCACCTCCTCGCGAAGCCGCGTCTTCTCGGGCTGACACACGCCCGTGTGCGGGTGGTCGGTCGCGAGCTTCAGCGCGAACGGCCGCGACGTCCCGCCGTCGCCGATCACGAGCGTCCGCGACGACGTGAAACGCGCGCGCCAGCGCTCGCGGTGCGGTTCGTCGCGGAACGCCACGCCGACGTCGCGGTTCAGCGGGTGCTTCGGGAGCAGGACGTCGCCGCCGTCGAGCACGCGCTCGGCGATCTCGCGCGCGACCGGGCCGGCCGTCCGCACGTCCACACGCTGTCGCGCGATGCGCGCGACCTCGAGCTCGACCGCGCGCGTGGTGGTTCGGAAGCCGGAGAAGTTGCTCTGCTCCTCCCAGAGGAGCCACTGGGCAAACGCGACCGCGGGGGGGAAGGGGTGGGGGGCCACTTCCCGTCTCGCATCGGCCAACGGCCGGCCGAAGTAGAAGATCGTTGCTTCCGGGCAGCCGTCGAGATAAGCTCCGCCCTCGTTCAGACCCCGAGGCGAAGGAGGACAGCGTTGATGAATACCACCGACGTCAAGCGCCTCCGCGCACTCCAGCGCCAGAGCGCACCCAGGATGCTCGTGTCCGCCTCAGTCTGAACCCGCCCTTTCGATGGGCTTGACCGAAGGCCGCGGACGCGAAAGCGATCGCGGCCTTCGGCTTTTCAGCAGGTCCATCCCATGTCCGCAGAATCCCAGACACTCAGCGACTCCTCCGACACGACGCGTGGCGGCGTGCTCGAGGTCGCGACACTCACCGTCCCGGTCGTCATCCAGTCGATCTCGGAGACGGTCATGCATCTCATCG
>CAZMKX010000632.1:0-2798 GCA_964566375.1 uncultured Myxococcales bacterium | reverse complement strand
TTCCTGTCGATCCTCGAGCTCGCGAAGATCCAAGCGCTGTTGATCTTCCAGAGCGCGAACGCCTCGGGCGAGCCCGAGGGTCCGGTCCGCGTTCGGCTCGCGGTCGAGACCCTTCCCGACGAGGCCGCGATCGAGCGGGCGGCGGTCGAAGCGGAGGCCGAGTTCAGCACCGACCCTGCGGTCGAGGATGGAGAGGGCGACGATGTCGGATGAGGGGATCGATCTCACCGCGCTCGAGGCGCTGATCTTCGCATCGGATGGGCCGGCGACGGCGGCGTCGATCCGGCGCGCGTTCCCGGATCTCGCGCCCGGCGCGATCACGCCTGCAGTCGCGGAGATCAACGCGCGGCTCGAAGCGAGCGGCCGCCCCTACGAGATCGCCGAGATCGCCGGCGGCTGGCAGTTCCGCACGCGCCCGGCGTTCGCCGAGGTGATTCTGGCCGCGAAGCCCGAGCGCAAGATCCGACTCTCGCGCGCCGCGCTCGAGACGCTTGCGCTGATCGCCTATCGCCAGCCGCTCTCGCGCGCCGAGATCGAGGATCTGCGCGGCGTCGACTGCGGCGCGGTGATGAAGAGCCTGCTCGAGCGCGACTTCGTGCGCATCGTCGGGCGCCGCGACGCTCCCGGTCGACCGGCTCTGTTCGGCACCACGCCCGGCTTCCTCGAGACGTTCGGCTTGCGCGCGCTCACGGATCTTCCGCCCCTGCGCGAGGTCGAGTCGCTGATCGCGGCGCCCGCGACGAGCGACGAGGGCGAAGCCAGCGCGCTCGAGCCCGTCGCGCTCGAGGTCGGCGACGAGGGGGAGCCCGTGGAGGAGACGCTCGCCGACTGGGACGCTCCGGCCGGCGAGGCGCTCGAAGTGCCCGCCGACGACGACCCGATACGGTTCCATTGAGCGCAGCTCGCGCGCAGTCGCGCGGCCAACTCCGCAGCCCTGCTGGACGTGCGGAATTCTGACGAATTAGCCAACATTTTCGAGGACTTACGAGCTTCTCTTCGAGTATGATCTCGGCGTGAAGCCGCGCTTCTCCCGAATCCTCCTGGCGTGTCTCCTGGCGCTCGCCGCCGTGCCCGCGGCGGCCGACTCGACACTTTCCGGTGTCTGTCCCGACGGAAGCTTCTTCATCGTGCAGAGCCGCGCCGACGTACCGTGCTCGCAGCCGCGCTTCGTCGAGGCCAGCGACATGCCGCCGCTTCGTCCGCACCTGCTGCCGCGGCCGTACGCCTGGTACGTGGATCAGGAGGCGCGCAACACGAACAATCCGTACAACCTCGTCGATGCGGCCGAGAAGATCCGCGCGGCGCGACTGGGCCCCAAGCCGGGCACGACACCCGAGGCCGAAGCGCAGCAAGCCGCGCGCGCCGGCTCGGCGCCGGCCGCGAACGTCGCCGCGCGACCGCTTCCGACGACTTCCGAGGCGCACGCGAGCCCGCGCGGCCCGCTGATGCAGCTCGCCGACGACGAGCTTCGCGACCTGGTGCGACTGATCGGCCTGCGCCAGACGGAGTCACCGGCACAGCTCTCGGTCTCGGACGCGCGCGGCGACGCTCGTCTGCGCATCCAGCTCGCCTATTCGGCTGCATTCGAGAGCTTCGCGCTCGCGTCGCTCGGCCGGGATCCAGCCGCAGACCACGTGATCGTGTTCGCCGCTCTCGCGGAGGCCGACACCGAGTTCCAGCCGAACTTCTTCGTCGTTCAGAACGGCCGCACGTTCCGCCCGGACCCGGCGAGCCCGAGCGAGCTCGGCTTCCTGCTCGGCGAGGCCGGCAAGCTCCCGAGCGGCGAGCTCGCCGTCGGCTACATCGTCGTCCCCTCGAGCTTCGACCCGCGCATCGCGATGGAGCTCTTCTGGAACGACCGCAGCGTCGAGGCCGTGCTCGCCCCATCGATGGGAGGGGAGGCGCCGTCGCGCTGAGGCGCGCGCGTCGCTCAGCTCGCGCTCTCGCCGTCACCCACCCAATTGGACAGCAGCGTGTAGCCCACGGCGAGCAGCACGGGTCCGATGAACAGTCCGATCACGCCGAATGCGATCAGGCCGCCGATCACGCCCGGCAGGATCAGGAGCAGCGGAAGATCGGCGCCGCGCTTGATCAGCGCGGGGCGCAGGAAGCTGTCGAGCATGATGACCGGGATCGACCAGGCGATCAGGCCGAGCATCGCGCCGGTTCGGCCTTCCCAGTAGAGCCACGCGATCGCCGGGATGAGAATGATTCCCGGCCCGAGCTGCGCCACGCACAGCACGAGTGCGACCGCGGTCAGCGCCCCGGGAAACGGGATGCCGGCGACGGCGAGACCGATCCCCGCCAGCGAGGCCTGGATCAGAGCCGTGACGCCGACGCCGAGCGCGACCGCGCGCACGGCCTGCCCTGCGAGCTCGAGCGCGCCCACGGTCTGGTCGCCTCCCACGCGGCGCGCGAAGCGACGCAGGCCCGCGGCGGCAGACTCGCCGTTCGCGTAGAGGATCGAGGCGATTCCGATCGCGAGCAGGAACTCGATCAGGATCGCGCCCAGGCCGCCGATCTTGCGCAGCAGCCAGCTCGTGACCGACTGCACGTAGGGCGCGACCCGCTCGTAGAGCGCTTCCGGTCCGACCTGAGCGAGCTCACGCCAGTACGCGGAGATCCTCTCGCCGAGGAACGGAATCGAGTCGAGCCAAGCGGGCGGAGGGGAGCTCGCGAGCTCGACGATCGACTTCGCGGCCGACGTGATCGCGTCGAGATTGCCGACGATCGTCGATACGCCGGCATACGCGGGCAGGATCAGGATCAGCGACAGCGCGATCGTCAGCACCGCGACC
>CAZMKX010000631.1:0-2811 GCA_964566375.1 uncultured Myxococcales bacterium | reverse complement strand
CGCTATCCGGGCATGCCGAACCTGTGGTGGATGCCGATCCAGACGCGCACGGAGATGCTCGCGACCGGCGTTCGCAGCCCTCTGGCGGTGAAGGTCTTCGGCGAAGATCTCGCAGCCGTCGAGCAGGCCGCGATCTCGATCGCGGAGGCGCTTCGCGATCTGCCGGGAACGCGCAACGCTTTCGCGGAGCGCGCGACCGGAGCGTTCTACCTGGACGTCCGCATCGATCGCGCGCGCGCGGCGCGCTACGGGGTGAGCGCGGCGGAGCTCAACGACGCGGTCGAGACGGCGATCGGCGGACTGAACGTCTCGCAGAGCGTCGAGGGCCGAGCGCGTTACGCAATCAACGTGCGCTACGCGCGCGAGTTCCGCGGCGACCCGGAGTCGATCGGCCGCGCGCTCGTCGCGACCTCGAGCGGCGCGCTCGTCCCGCTTCGCGAGCTGGCCTCGATCACCTCCACCAACGGCCCGGACATGCTGCGAAGCGAAGCCGGCCAGCTCGTCGGACTCGTCGCGATCGACGTCGCGGGCCGACCGATCGTCGACTACGTGGCCGACGCGCGAAAGCGCGTCGAAGAGCGCGTCACTCTTCCCGCCGGCACCCGTGTCGCGTGGGTCGGGCAGTTCGAGCACTTCGAGCGCGCGAAGGCGCGGCTCATGCTCGTGCTCCCGCTCACGCTCGCGCTGGTGGCCCTGCTTCTGTACCTGAACACGCGCTCGGGCATCGAGACGGCGCTCGTTCTGACGGCGGTGCCATTCTCGCTCGTCGGTGCGGTCTGGCTCGTCTACGCGCTCGGCTACAACCTGTCGGTCGCCGTCTGGGTGGGGATCATCGCACTCGCGGGTCTCGACGCGCAGACGGGGGTCGTGATGCTCCTGTATCTGACGGGAAGCTGGCGCGAGCGCCAGGTCGCGGGACGGATGCGCGACGCAGCGGATCTCGAGGACGCGATCGTCGACGGAGCAGCGCGCCGGATCCGTCCCAAGCTCATGACGGTGCTGACGATGATGCTCGGGCTCCTGCCGCTCCTGTGGAGCAGCGGAACCGGTGCGGACGTGATGAAGCGCATCGCCGCGCCGATGGTCGGTGGCCTCGTCAGCTCGTTCGCGCTCGAGCTTCTGGTGTACCCCGCGCTCTTCGCGCTCTGGAAGGGCCGGGGTCTTTCCCAACAACCGAGACAGGAGGCATGAAGATGCGTCGATCGATCGTTCTCGCGGCCGTGGTGATCGTGCTCGGAGGCTCCCTCGCATCCGAGGGCTTCGCCGCGGACGCGAGCCTCGAACAGGTGCTGGTCGAGACCGCGTCCACCCCGCAGCAGCACGCGGCGCTCGCGGCCTACTACGACGGCAAGGCCGCCGAGGCGCGCAAGGAGGCCGCCGACCACCGCGAGATGGCGAAGGCCTACGGCGGGGTGAAGGCCTCGCAGCTCTCGGCGATGAAGGCGCACTGCGACAAGCTCGCGGCTCTCGCCGACGAGCAGGCGAAGGACTACGAGGAGATGGCCGCGGCCCATCGCGGCATGGCGAAGTAGAGACCGCGGTCCTGCCACCCTGGCCCGGGTCCTCTGGACGTATACCCATACCGGGTATATCCTGGCGCCATGAAGGCCGAAACCCGGGAGCAGGTCGAGAAGCGGATCCGGCGGATCGCGGGCCAGGTGGCAGGCATCGAGCGGATGGTCGACGAGGACCGCTACTGCGTGGACGTGCTCCTGCAGGTTGCGGCGGTTCGAGCGGCGCTCGACGGCGTCGGAAAGCTCATCCTGCGGGCGCACGTGGAGACCTGCGTTGCCGACGCGCTCGTCTCGGGGCGCGCCAAGGACCGCGCGCAGAAGATCGACGAGATCATGGACGTATTCGCGAAGTTCTCGAGCGTCGGCGGTCGCTGACGACGTGAGTGCGGAGGCGCTGACCGACCCCGTCTGCGGAATGACCGTCCGCCCGGACGGCCCGCACCGACACGCGCACGACGGCGTCACGTACCGCTTCTGCTCGGCGAAGTGCCTCGCGCGGTTTCGCGACGATCCCGGACGCTTCCTCGATTCCGCGAAGGCGGAGCCGCAGGCCGCCGCGTCGAGCGCGTCGCGCTGGACCTGCCCGATGCACCCCGAGATCGTGCGCGACGCGCCGGGCCCATGTCCGATCTGCGGGATGGCACTCGAGCCGATGGACGCGCTCGGCGACGACGAGAACCCCGAGCTCGCCGAGATGTCGCGCCGCTTCTGGGTCAGCCTCGCACTCACGCTTCCGGTATTCGGGCTCGCGATGGCGGAGATGCTGCCCGCCTTCCACGACGGCGGTCTGCTCGCGCCGCGCCCGCTCGCGTGGATCCAGCTCGCGTTCGGCACGCCCGTGGTGTTGTGGGGCGGGTGGCCGTTCTTCGTTCGTGGGGCGCGGTCGCTCGGCGCCGGCCACCTGAACATGTTTACGCTGATCGCGCTCGGGACGGGCGCCGCGTGGCTGTACAGCGTCGCCGCGACGCTGGCACCGGACGCCTTTCCCGAGTCGTTCCGCGGCATGAACGGTGCGGTTTCGGTCTACTTCGAAGCCGCGGCGGTGATCGTGCCGCTCGTGCTGCTCGGTCAGGTGCTCGAGCTGCGCGCGAGGAGCCGGACCGGTGCCGCGATCCGCGCGCTGCTCGGCCTGACGCCGAAGACCGCGCGTCGCCTGCTCGGCGACGGGCGCGAGGAGGATGTGCCCCTCGAGCGCATCCGGGCGGGCGACCATCTGCGCGTCCGACCGGGCGAGAGGATTCCCGTCGACGGCATCGTGCTCGACGGCGCGAGCGCCGTCGACGAGTCGATGATCACC
>CAZMKX010000630.1:0-2815 GCA_964566375.1 uncultured Myxococcales bacterium | reverse complement strand
CGCGGCTTCGTCTGCAAGTTCCACGGCTGGACCTACGGCCTCGCCGGCGAGCTCCGCTACGTGCCCGACGAGGAGCGCTACTTCGACCTGCGCAAGGAGGCGCACGGGCTGACGCCGGTCGCGACCGACGTCTGGCAGGGATTCGTATTCATCAACCTCGCGAAGGAGCCCGAGGAGACGCTCGAGGAGTATCTCGGCGAGCTCGGGCGCGAGCTCGGCCGGTACCCCTTCGCGGAGACGTCCGGTCACTATTTCGCGTGGACCACCGAGATGCGCGCGAACTGGAAGGTGTTCAAGGACGGCTTCCAGGAGGTCTACCACGTTCCGTTCCTGCACCGCCGCTCGCTTCCGGATTCGTTCTCGAGCCCGAGCAACCCCATGAGCCACTGCCTCGAGATGAAGCTGTATCCGCGACACCACCGGATGTCGCTCTACGGAAATCCCGATCACAAGCCGACGCGGGTCGAGTCGGTCGCTTTCCGCTTCGGCTCGCTCGTGATCCGGAACGCCTACGAGTCCGCTCAGCTGCCGCCGGGTGTGAATCCCACGAAGAGCCTGTCGTGGTCGCTCGACATCAACGTGTTCTTCCCGAACTTCTTCGTCGACGTCGCCGACGGCACCTACTTCACGTACAACATCTGGCCGCTCGGGGTCGATCGCATGGTCTGGGAGGTGCGCTCCTACTTCCCGAAGCCGCAGACTCCGGGTCAGCGCTTCAGCCAGGAGTACAGCAAGATCGTCTTCCGCGACGCGCTGCTCGAGGACGCGCAGACCGTCGAGGCGACGCAGTCGGTGATCGCCTCCGGCGCGAAGACGCACTTCCAGCTCCACGACGAGGAGCTGCTGATCCGGCACGACCACCAGGTCCGAGAGGAGCACACGCGGCGTGGCTGAGACCTCGCTTCCCGACGGCTTCGGCGATCTCGAGGCGCTCGCGCGCGATTGGGCGCTGCCGACGGAGCGCGAGCGAAGCCTTCGGCGCAACCGCGCGTCGATCGCCGAGATCCAGCGCTTCTACGACGCGATGCTCGCGCGCGTGGACGCCGTGCTCGAGCATCTGAACCGGTTCGCGCTGGCCGATCTCCCCGCGGCCGAGAAGCGGCTGCTCGACCTGACGCTCTCGCTCGCCGAGATCGCCCCCGCGATCGAGTTCTACAAGCAGCCCGCGGTGATCGACGGCTACGACCCGCTGCGCTTCGTTCCGCGCAGCGGGCAGTAGGCCGCGGCGCTCAGGCGAAGCGCACGTAGTCGAAGTCGAGCGGCTTGCCGTCGATCTTGTGCGTCGGCGCGGCGATCCAGTGCGCGGATCGCCCGCGCTCGAGCACCGCGCCGCTCTGCAACGCCTCGAGCCACGCGACGTCGTCGGCCGACGGCAGGTGCGCCGCGACCTCGGCCGCGCTGCGCGCGGCGCTTCCGTCGGGGAGCCAGAAGGACTCCGAGAACGGCCCGATCTTCCGGTTGAAGCGCGGGCTCGGCAGCTTGATCCGGAAGGGGATGCCCTCGCGCTGCAGCACCTGGTTCCAGTGCCCCACCGACTTCTCGCACTCTCGCACGTACGCGTCCTGCAGCATCGCGTTCGTAGCGCGGCGCTGCGGCACGGCGTCGTGCTCGATCGCGCCGCGGCTTCCCGGCTTCTCGACGTCGTAGGTCCCGTCGATCAGCCGGTGGTCGTCGTACACGCCCGCCTTCGACTCCTGGTAGCGGCCCTTGAGCCCGGTCGCGAAGTAGGTCGCGGCGTTCGACGAGTCGGAGCTTCCGAACAGGTCGAGGCTCTCGCTGAACCAGTGATTCACGAAGCGCTGCAGGAGCGGCAGGTCGATTCCGCCCTGCGCGCGCGCGTCCTCGTTCGGGTCGGCCTTCATCAGCTCCGCCGTGCGGGCGACGATCCGGCGGATCCCCCCCTCGCCCACCGACAGGTGGTGCGCCTCTTCCGTGAGCATGAAGCGGCAGGTCCGCGCGAGCGGGTCGAAGCCGGACTCGGCGAGCGACGCGAGCTGGTACTTGCCGTCGCGGTCGGTGAACGTGGTGAAGCAGAAGAAGTCGAGCCAGGTGGAGATCGGGCGGTTGAACGCGCCGAGGATTCGCGGGTGGTCGGCCTCACCGCTCTCGCGGGCGAGCAGCGCTTCGGCCTCTTCGCGACCGTCGCGGCCGAAGTGACTGAAGAGCAGATACACCATCGCCCACAGGTGGCGCGCCTCCTCGACGTTCACCTGCAGCAGGTTGCGCAGGTCGTAGAGCGACGGCGCGCGCGCGCCGAGCCGCCGCTGCTGCTCGACGCTCGCGGGCTCCGTGTCGCCCTGCGTGACGATCAAGCGGCGCAGCGTCGCGCGCAGCTCGCCGGGGACCTGCTGCCAGGCGGGTCGGCCCAGCACGTCGCCGAAGGCGATCGTTCGGTCGGGCTCGGGCGGCGCCAGGAAGATGCCCCAGCGGTACTCGGGCATGCGCACGTAGTCGTAGTGCGCCCAGCCCTCGCGATCCACGCCGACGGCCGTGCGCAGGTAGATCTCGTTCGCCTGCAGTCCCTCGGGGCCGCGCTCCTTCCACCAGTCCAGGAACGCGGGCTGCCACGACTCGAGCGCGCGGCGCAGCTTCTCGTCCGAAGCGAGATCGACGTTGTTCGGGATTCGCGCGTGGAGGTCGACGGACATGCCCTTCTCCTAGGTTCGCTTCCAGTCGAACTTCGCGCGCTCGGGGCGGCCGTAGGCGCGAAGCGCGCCGTCGGGCCCCGAGGCGTTCGGCCGCTGGAAGATCCAGTTCTGCCAGGCCGTGAGGCGGGCGAAGATCTTCGTCTCGAGCGTCTCGGGGCCGGGGAAGC
>CAZMKX010000629.1:0-2816 GCA_964566375.1 uncultured Myxococcales bacterium | reverse complement strand
TTGTCGCAGACGTCGCCGACGAGATCGCTCTCGGTGTCCGCCTGATTCGTGTTGGTGGTGACGGGGCAGTTGTCTTCCTCGAAGGTGGCGACGTCGCGATCGGCGTCGAGCTGGTTCGCGACCGGGAGGAACGTCGCGCAGCGTCCGTCGCGGAAGCCCGTGCCCGGCACGAGCCGATTGGTCGCGCCGAACTCCATCACGCTCACGCTGGCGAGATCGCCGGGCGTCGTCGGCGCATACACCGGCCACGCCGGCGTCGTCACGGGCACACCCGTGCGGACGAACGAGCCCCAGGCGTTCTGCATCGACGCCGAGAGCGCCGCGTCGTCCGGCCCGACGACGATCCCGTAGTCCGACGCGAGCCGCGCGTAGGTACCGAACACGTAGTAGAGGTCGAGCAAGTGGAAAGTCCTGCGCCACGCGTTCACGTTCGGCGGCGTGCCGTAGTTCGGCGGGAAGGTCAGGTGGTAAACCCAGGACGAGCTTCCACCCGCGTGCGCCGCGTCGGCGGCATCGAGCGTCGGACAGCTGAAGATCGAGTCGTCAATCAGCTTGCGGAGCGTCTCCGCTGGCGTGACGAACGCCGTTGCCGGGTAGAGCGAGAGCAGCGCGTCCGCGCGCGTGTTGCCCACGGCGCCGCGCAGGGCGCTCTCGTAGGCGTCGGGCGTCGGGATGAATGCTTCCCAGAACTGGGAAAAGTAGGTCGACTCGTTGGCGACCGAGCCGATCATCAGCGCGCGCCCATCCGCTTCGCCCTGCCGCAGCATCGCGATCGGCTGCTCGATGAGGACGTAGCCGTCGATCGCGGGGTTCACCGGCTGCTCGACCTGGTTCAAGCCGCGCGGCAGGCTGGCGTACGCGAGCAACAGGCTCGACATCGACGCGCTGCGCAGGCATGCGACGTCGCTGCAGCCAGCGTTCGTCATGACCTGCGCCCCGCGCTCGTAGATCGTGTCGCCGAAGTACGGGTCGTTCAGCACCGGGCTCGACGCAGGCAGTGCGAGCGGACGCGCGTTGCCGCACGAGCCGCTCTGCACGATCGCGGCGCGGAACAGGCCGTCGGAGAGCGGCGACGCGAGCAGCGCGCACGTCGAGGAGCCCCCCGCGGATTGGCCGGCGATCGTGACCTGATTCGGATCGCCGCCGAACGCAGCGATGTTGTCGCGCACCCAGCGCAGCGCCTCGAGCTGGTCGAGGAAACCGTAGTTCCCCGTCGAGCCGTTGGCGTCTTCGGCCGCGAGCGCGGGCAGGCCGAGAAAGCCGAGCGCGCCGAGCCGGTACTGCACTTCGACCACGATCGCGTTCTGCGCGCGCGCGAACGCCGTGCCGTCCGTGAATGCTCCCGCCATGGAGCCGGACCACAGCCCGCCGCCGTGAATGAAGAAGAGCACTGGCAGCGGCGTCGCTGGGGGAGCGTCGGGTCGCCAGATCGAGAGCTTCAGGCAATCCTCGCTACCGACGGCGGTGCTGCCACTCATCTGGGGACACGACGGTCCGTGGCTGAACGCATTGAACGGCGTCGGCGAAGCGGCCTTGCGCACCGGCCGTCGCCAGCGCAGGGAGCCGCTCGGCGCCTCAGCGTAGGGAACGCCCAGATACTTGCGCACGCCGCACTCCAGGAGCCCGGCCGCGGGCCCGGAGGTCGTCGCTACCGGCGGCAGGAACCCGCCGGACGCGGGTAGATCCCCGACGAAGCCGGGTGCGCCGGGCGTGTCGAGCCCGTACGCGAACGGCCCGAGGAAAGCTCCCGTCGGGATGTCGTACCGCAGGATCGTGCCGTTCGTGTTCGAGCTCACCCAGAGCTCACCATCCGGACCAAGCACCGGGCCGCGCGGGCTGATCGGCTTGGGATCGCCGGGCCGGATGAAGGACCCGAGCGGGGCGCCGGTCGTGCCGTCGTAGCAGAGGATGTCGTTCAGCGTCGGGAGCCCAGCGCAGAGCCTGCCGTCCGGGAGGAACATCACGCCGGCAACCGGATCCGGCGCAGTCGCGAACGTGTCGATCAGCGCGCCCGTGTTCGGGTCATGGCGCGTGACGAGGTTGGTCTGGAAGCTCGCGACGTACAAATTGCCGTCGACGGGGCCGACGGCGACGCCCACCGGGTATGGCGTCGCGGTGCTGCTCAACACCGCGAACGGGTCCATGTCCACGTGAACGAGCGCGTTGCCCGGCGGGCCAACGCTCACCCAGAGCGTGCCGTCGGGGCGCTCGATCGAGAAGAAGGCCCGCCCGCCCACTCCTAGGTCGAGCACGTCGAGAAGCTCACCGGTCGTCCCGTCGAGGCGGTAGATCGCGCCGTCGGTGTGGACGTAGATCTTCCCGTCGGACCCCAGCCGAGGGCCGCCCGAGACCTGGAATCCACGGTCCTGGTCGCAGCCCGGGACGATGAAGCCCTCGAGAGCGCCCGTGCTCCCGTCCACGTGCTGCAGCCGCGGGGAAGACTGCGTCCCGACCAGAATGTCGAAAGCCGCCGCCGGGCGGGGCATGGATTCCAGCGCAAGGGCGATTGCGAGGATCCACGGACCGCGACGAGAGAGCGTGAACGACATGAGTTCCCTCCTCGTCTGGATGGCGTGAAACGCGCCGGAACAGTTGTTCCGCCCTCCGTTAGACCTCCCAGTCCTTCGCCGCGCGCGGGTCAGGTTCGTACACGCACACGTAGCCGCGCCGCACGGTCGCGGCGAGGTGCGCGCCGAGCTCGGGGTGCGCCTCCGCGATCTTTTCCAGCGCAAGCCCGATTGCCTTCGTCACAGCGATGCGGGCACGCTCGGAGTCGGAGCCCGGCCGCGCTCCGCGGCTCGTGGCTTCGAGCTCCG
>CAZMKX010000628.1:0-2816 GCA_964566375.1 uncultured Myxococcales bacterium | reverse complement strand
ACTGTACACACTGGTACTCGAAATCGGGCAGGTTGTGCACGTCGATCGCGTGGAACGCGTCGTCACGCTCCGGCTCGTATGTGGCGTGGCACTTCGCGCAGTCCTCGTTCCAGAGCGGGTGCTTCATGGAGGTGGGCTCGTCGAACCGGCCCAGCACGTAGAGCAGCGCGTCGCGCGCCGCCACGGCCTTCACGCGCAGCTTGTTCGGGAAGCTCGCACCCGCGTGACAGTCGACGCAGCGGAACTCGGCCTTCGCCGCGCGGTGCGCGGCGACGAGGCTGGTCGCAGGCAGGGTCTCGAAGTCGTGCATCTTCTTCTCGTGGAGCGGCGTCGCCGCCGTCAGATGACAGCTCACGCAGAACGCATTCTGCGACTCGAGGTGATCGCTGATCAGCCAGCCCGCCGGAGCACCTGCCACGCCCGCGAGCAGCGCTATCCAGAGCCATCTTCGCACGCGGGCGCCATCCTACCCCGCGAACCGGGCGCCGTCGCGGTCGAGCCGAACGATCAGGAGGTCGGCGACGTTCGTCTCGGTCGGCCCGGTCCGGAGCAGATCGCCGGTGGCCGCGAGCAGCGGGTACACGTCGCTCTCGGCGAGCGCGCGCGTGAGGTCGAGTCCGCGCGCGCGCGCGCGCGCGGGCAGGCCGGGATCGGCGAAGGCGCCCGCTGCGTCGGTCGGCCCGTCGCTCCCGTCCGTTCCCGCGCAGAGCGCCGTCCAGCCCGGCTCGTCCGCGAGCGCGCGCGAGAGTCGCAACGCCAGCTCCTGCGCCCGTCCGCCGAGCCCGCCGCCGCGCACCGTCACCGTCGGCTCACCGCCCGCGACCAGGAGCGAGACTCCATCCGCGCGCGCGCGCCGGATCTGCGCGCCGAGCCGGGTCGCCAGGACCTCCACGTTCGCGTCGAGCACCCGCCCGAGCGAGCGCACGCGCAGATCCTCGGCGCGGCCCGCGCGCAGAACCGCCGCGAGCGCCGCCTCGAGCGACGCGATCACGTGCCCCGTCGATTCGAGCCCGTCCGTGGCGCGCGGATTCGTCGCGCCGCGCGCGAGTCGCACGCGCACGGGTGCGGGAAGAGCGTCGAGCAGCCCGCGCGCGCGCATGGCCTCGAGCGCGTCCTCGGAGTCCGGGGAATCGGCGCTGGCGGGACCCGAGCCGATGTCGGCGAGCGCATCGCCCGGAACGTCGGAGACCGCGTACACCAGAACGCGTCGCCCGCGTGCGGCGCGCGCCAGACCGCCGCCCTTCAGCGCCGACAGGCGGCGCCGCACCGCATTGAGCTCGCCGATCGGAACGCTTGCGCGAAGCAGGACGTCCGTCGCCGCGCGCTTGTCGGCGAGCGTCAGTCCCGCGGCCGGCACGCACCAGAGCGACGACGCTCCGCCCGAGATCAGCACGAGCAGGCTCTCGTCGGCCGCGAGCGAGCCCGCGATCGCGAGCGCCTCGCGCCCGGCCGCCTCGCTGCGCGCGTCGGGAAGCGGATGCGCCGCCTCGCGCACCGCGAGACCCGCGAGCGGGCGGGCGTGCCCGTCCTTCGTCGTCACGGCGCCGCGCGTGATGCGCGCGCGGAGGACCGCACGCGCGCTCTCCGCCATCGCGCACGACGCCTTCCCCGCCGCGAGCAGGACGTACGGACCGGGGCCAGGGTCGTCCGCCGCGAGCGCGCGTTCCAGCGCGCGACCCGCGTGCACCGCGTCGAGCGCCGCTCGGTGCAGGCGCGCGAGCTGCGCGCGCGCGCTCACTCCGCGACGAGCGGTGCGAGCACGATCTCGATCCGGCGATTGCGGGCGCGCCCGTCGGGCAGATCGTTGCTGGCGATCGGACGGAACTCCCCGAAGCCGGCGGCTTCGAGCTTCTGCGGCGACACACCCTGCTCCGCCAGGAAGCGCGCCACCGTCGCCGCGCGTCCGACCGAGAGCTCCCAGTTCGACGGGAAGCGCGGCGTCGCGATCGGGCGATCGTCCGTGTGCCCTTCGACGCGCACCTGCCGGTCGCCGACCTTGGCGAGCTGGCGGGCGACCTTTGCCAGCACCTCGCGACCGTGCGGTTTGATCTCGACGCTGCCCGAATCGAACAGGATCTGATCCAGCGCGCGCACCTGGAGCCGACCGCGCAGCTCCTCGATCTCGATGTCGCCCGCGCGGACCTCCGACTCGAGCTGCTCGACCAGGCTCTGGTACGTGCCCGAGAGCTGCTGGATCTCGGCCGCCTGGGTCGAGCGCGCCGCGCGTTCGTCCTCGAGCGCCTTGCGGATCGCCGCGTTTCCGGCGCGCTCGGTCTCGATCTCGGCGAGCAGATCCATGCGCTCCTGGTCGAGCGACTGCTTCTCGAGCAGCAGCTTCTCGCGCGTCTTGCTGACGTCGAGCGCGCTGCGCTTGCACGCGATCAGGTCCGCGGAGAGCGCGCGCTGTCGCGCGACCTCGGCCTGGTAGCTCGCGCGCGTCGCGCACGCGCTCGTCAGGAGCGCCACGAGGACCACGCAAAGCCGGCCGACGGTCCGCCCGGTCGCGCGGCTCACTTCAACACATCCCGCCCGAACGCGATTCGCAGCACCTGCTCGATCCTCTCCACCGGCTCGATCTTCAAGTCCGAGATCCGCCCCACGGGAATCTCGACCAGATCCTTCTCGTTCGCCGCCGGGATCAACACGTGCGTGATCCCCGCGCGCTTGGCAGCGAGGATCTTCTCCTTGATCCCGCCGACGGGCAATACCTTGCCGCGCAGCGTGATCTCGCCGGTCATCGCCAGGTCGGGCGGAACCGGCTTGTCGAGCAGGAGACTCGTGAGCGCGGTCACGATCGCGATGCCCGCGCTCGGACC
>CAZMKX010000627.1:0-2824 GCA_964566375.1 uncultured Myxococcales bacterium | reverse complement strand
GTGAGCGGCGCGCCGGTCGACGGATCGGCGGTGCGCTCGTACTGCTGCGCCAGGTCGAGATAGAAGCCGTCGTCCCAGCCGTAGAAGTCGGAGACCGCGAACGTGAAGCGGTCGAGGCGCCCCTCGAGCCGCAGTCCGAAATCCCAGCGCTCGGGGTTCGCGTAGTCGTCGTACGGGCGATGCTCGCCGAGGACGCCGATGCCGGTGAGCCCGTTCGCCATCGCGCCGAAGCTCTTCAGACAGATGATGTCGACGGCCGTGCCTTCACCGCACTTGCCCAGATCCGTGGGCTCGAACGGATTCACGACGGTCAGGAACTCGAGCCGCAGGTCCTCGACCGGGCCCACGCGCATGAAGATCTCGGGCGAGAACGTGAGGTCGATCGCCCACTGGCCGACGCGCTGCTCCTCGAGCGGCGCGAAGATGCCGTTGCCGATGTCGAGCGGATTGTTGCGGTCCTGGTTGCGGAACAGCTCCGTCTTGCCCCAGACGACGATCAGCTTGCCGACGCGCGCGTAGATCTGGCTGTCGGCCATCTCGAACTCGAGGTAGCCCTCCTGGAACTCGTGCTCCGTCTGGCTCGCCCCGTGATTCCACTGCAGGCTGTCGACGCTGTACTTGAGATCCAGGTTCGAGACGAGATCGGAGTAGTCGGTGTACTGCTCGCGCGCGCCGGGAGACTGGAAGTAGAGGCCGTTCTTCTTGTTGCGCGGGCGGGCCGCGATCTGCGCACCTTCGTTCGCGACCAGCTGGAAGTCGGTGGTGTCGAGCGGCTCGTTGATCGCCTCCGTCGGGCGCGACGAGAGGTCGCCGAGCAGCGAGAGCACCTCGAACTGCACGCGCGCCTGGCCCGTGGAGCTCGTGTTCATCTCGATGCAGTCGCCGTCGGCGTTCTGGCCGATGTTGTAGGAGCTCGTCCGCAGGTTCTTCGCGCGGACCTTGCAGCCGGCGAGCGTGGCCGCCTCGGTCAGGTTCTCGCCGGTTCCGCTCTCGCAGGTTCCGGTCGCGGCGTTGAAGGTTCCGCCGACGCTCCGGCAGCCCGTTCCCGCGAGGTAGGTCGGATTGTAGACGCCGTACAGCTCGACGAGCTTGGTCTGGCCCGGGTTGGACGCGCTCGCGACGTTGATCTGGGCCGTCTGCGTGAAAATGGGAATGCCCAAGAGGGCGCCCGTCCCGACCGCGTCGAAGCGGTCTTGCGCCGTTCCCGCGATCGGCGCTCCGAGCGTGTAGCCCTTTTCCTGCGCGCGCTCGTTGTTGGCGACGTAGGGGAGATCGTCCGGGGTGTCGCGAATGCCATCGGGGCCGACGAAGAACGGATCGACCTTGCGCAGCGCGGCGTCCTGGTTGAAGACCTGCAGGCCGTCGGCGTCCGTCGACGACGGGAGCCCCGCGATCTGCGCCACGCCGTTCAGGTTCTCGGCGAGACCCTGCTCGTACTGGCCGATGAAGTTCAGCGAGCTCGCGTTCGCGAAGTAGCCCTGCGGAACGATCGGCGTGTTGATCGTCGCGAGGAACGGCCAGACCAGATTGCGGAGATGGCTCGAGCCCCACTTCGCCTCGAGCAGCGAGGGAGCGAGCGAGTTCGCGAAGATCGCGAAGCGGTTCGGGTCGGGGCGCGTGGCGAGAAGCTCGGGGATGTTCGCGTCGAAGGTGGTTTCGGTCGTGCCGAGGATCGACGCGGCGCGGTCGTACAGGGCGGCCGAGAGGGTCTTGTCACCCGCGGCGGCCGCCTGACCCGCCTCGACGAGCAGGCCGCGGCGGAGCGCGTCCTGGGAGCGCGAGAGGACCTGTCCGCCGATCAGGAGGCCCTGCAGTCGCGAGTACTCCTCCTCGCCGATGAACGGTCGCGCGGAGCCGGTCAGCGCCGGCCGCGAGAGCGGGGTGAAGGAGCCGGCCCGGATCTCGTTGAGCTTACCCGCGCCGCCCTGGATCGGACCGTCGAGCGGGGATCGCGAGTTCAGGTTGCAGAAGACCGCGAGCGGCCAGGGATTCGAGAACACGCCGGGCGGGTTGTCGCAGTCGCGATAGCGGCGGCCGGGGTTCAGCTTCTCGCGTGCGGGCGCCAGCGAGCCTGGCCGGTATTTCTGCACCAGCAGGCCGGCGAAGTACGGGGAGTTGTTCTTGACGTCTTCCTTGAGCGAGAGCGGCTGCCGGACGGCCTTGCGCTTGTAGTCGCCGTACGAGTCCGCGCTGTTCGCGAGCCCGCACGCATACGTGTAGATGCAGTCGTAGCTGACCAGGAAGCGCGTGAACATGAACATCGAGTCGAACGGGCCGAAGCCGTCGGGGAAGAGCGTGAGCTCGGCCTCCGTGGACAGCACCTGCCGGAAGCTCGACCAGGTCGCCCCGTTCGCGGGCAGGTCCGAGCCGACGAACAGGAGCCGCGACTCGTAGAAGCCGTGGATCGAGAACTTCCGCTCGCCCGGCAGGTCCCACTCGAAGGCGCCTGCCGTTCGCGCGAAGCCGGTGGCGAGCATCAGGGCGCCGAGGACCAGAGCGGCAAGGTTCCCCGAAGTCAGCTTTCCCCTCATGGCATTCCCCTTCCAGACGATGCGAACGAGACCGCGCCGGCTCCCTCTGCCGCCGCGGCCCTCATCTACCCGGCCTTCGCGGCGACAGCCTTGGGCTGCGATCCACCCAATTCATGTTGCTCCGAGGGCACTGCAGGTGACGCCACGAAGAAGCTCGGGCGCACGATCGAGATGCAGGCCGGAACCAGGAACACCGCGCCCAGCATGTTCATTCCCATCAAGATGCTCAGGAGCTGCGCCATCTCGGCCTGGAAGCGCAGGTTGCTGAACGACCAGACGACGATGCCCGCGAT
>CAZMKX010000626.1:0-2825 GCA_964566375.1 uncultured Myxococcales bacterium | reverse complement strand
GCGGTCGATGCCGAACGGGAAGTAGAACTTCCCGCCGCGCACCGAGAGTCGCTCGTCCTGGGCGAGGTCCCACTGGATGAACGCCTGATCGAGCGTGATCTCGTCTCCGCCGCTCTCGTACTCGACCTCGGTGGCGGCGTAGACGTCGTCGTAGATCGGAAGCCCGACGAAGAACGTCAGGTCGGACGCGGTGAACGAGCTGCGCGGAAGCAGCTCGGCGTCGGTGTCGCGTCTCGGGTCGACGCTGCCCGCGCTCGGCTTCGCGATTCCGACGTAGTCGACGGAGAGGTGCCCGTGGAAGTCGACGCGGCTCAGGATGTCGCCCTCGTCCTCGCCCGCGAGAACGCTGAGGTCGACATCGCCCTCGGGCGGCGTCTCGGGCGCGGCGGGTGAGCGCGCGGCCCCGGCCTCGCCGACGAGCAGCGCGCGCAGCTCGTCGAGCTGCGCGTCGGTCCTCTGCTGTTGCTGCTCGAGCTCGCGCACGCGCGCGCGCAGCATCTCGACCTCGCTCTCGGCCTGGGCTCGTGCGCTCACGGGCGCGAGCGCGAACACGACCAGCGTCAGTACGGCCCCGATCCTCATCGCTTCACCTCCGGTACGAACGGGAACGCCGCGCGAAGCGCGGTCTCGATCTCGCGCTCCGCGGCCACGTACGCCTGCGCGTCCGGCGGCACGACGCCGCGACCGAGAAAGCCCGGTCGGCCGATCGCGGCGCGCGCGTGGTCGAGCCCCTCGCGAATGCGCGCATCGAAGCGCTCGTGTCGCGTCGCATCCTGGTGTCGTACGGCGGGCGCGAGCAGCTCGCTGTACATCGTGCCCGCCGCCTCGACGCGGTACTTCGCGGCGTAGTAGTCGGAGAGCTGCGCGCGCCGGGATGCCTCGAGCTTCCAGAGCAGCGCTCCGCAAGCGGCGATCGTCAGCTCGCGCGCGAGCGCTCGCGCGTCGTGCGCGGCGAGCGCCGCGTCGATCGGCCCGCGGAGCGACCAGCCGAAGCCCGCCTCGATCTCGCTCAGACCGGGCACCAGCCCCGGCGCGCCGGCACGGGCCTCGTCCCAGCGCGACTGGTTCGCCTGCGACGCGACGAGCTTCCAGGCCCCGATGAACGGATCCTGCTCCTGACCGTACCCGTACCCGCAGAGCAGCGCCGCGACGGACGCGAGCGCAATCCGGCGCAGCCGGGCGTACCTCTCGAAGGCCTCGCGCACGTTCTCCCCCGCCCTGTGTGATGCGTCGGCCGCGCGGACACGTCAAGCGACGACCGCTTGCGGCGCGGTCTGCGATGACGGATTTTGCGCGCCGTGGACGACCTGGATGCGCGACTGCTGTCGAACCGGCTGCCCGAGCTCGAGGCCGCGATCGGCGGGCTCACGCCGTCGGCGCGGGAGCGGCTGCTCGAGCCGCTTCTTGCGCTCGTCCGCGACGCGCGCCAGCCGCTTCTCGCGCGCATCTCCTCCGGGAACGCCCTCGGCCTGATCGGCGACCCACGCACCGACGCGCTCGCGCCGCAGATGTGCCGGATCCCCGCGGGAAGCTTCTGGATGGGCACCGAAGGGTCCGAAGTGGGCGCGCTCGCGCGTCGCTGGGGAGTCCCGGAGGCGTGGTTCGAGAAGTCGACCCCGAGGCACCGCGTCGAGCTCGACGCATTCGAGATCGCGGCGCATCCCGTCACCGAAGCCGAGTGGGCGCGCTTCCTCGCCGAGACGGGCGTCGACGAGGGGCCCGCGCACTGGAGGGGCTCGGCGCCCGTCCACGGCCGCGCGAACCACCCGGTGCACGGCGTCTCTTGGCAGGGGATCCTGCTCTACGCGGAGTGGCTTTCCGAGCGTACGGGCAGCGCGTTTCGCGTTCCGACCGAGGCCGAGTGGGAGCGGGCCGCTCGCGGCACCGACGCGCGAGCCCACCCGTGGGGCGAGGCCTTCTCGGCAGCACGGTGCAACACGCGCGAGGGCGGCATCGGAGGTACGACACCGGTCGGCGTATATCCGGACGGCGCCGCGCCGTGTGGCGCGCTCGACATGTCGGGGAATGTCGAAGAGCTGGTCGCCGATCTGTACCGGCCCTATCCCGGCTCGACCTTCCGCGACCCCGACTACGGCAGCTATCGGATGACGCGGGGCGGTGTATGGACGCTCGACGGTGATCTCGCGCGGTGCGACCGCCGCCACGGTACGAGCTTCGCGGGACCGACCGGTTTCAGGCTCGCGCGGAGCGCGGCGCACGGCTGGATCGAAGGCTAGTCTCCGCGGCCATGCGAGTGCTGGTGATCGAAGACGAGCTGCGCGTGCGGAGCTTCCTGGAACGCGGCCTGCAGGAGGCGGGCTTCGCGGTCGACGTGGCCGAGGACGGCGATGCGGGCCTGCGCATGGCCCTCGTCCACCCCTACGACGTGATCGTGCTGGATCTGATGCTGCCCAAGCGCGACGGCCTGTCGGTTCTGCGGGAGCTGCGGGCGGCCGGCCGCGCGACGCCGGTGCTGGTGCTGACCGCGCGCGACGAGGTCGACGATCGCGTGCGCGGCCTCGATGCGGGCGCGGACGACTACCTGCCGAAGCCGTTCGCGTTCGCCGAGCTGCTCGCGCGCGTCCGCTCGCTGCTTCGGCGAGGCACGGCGCGCCCGAGCCTGATCGAGGTCGACGATCTGCGCATCGACCTGCTCTCGCGCAAGGCGGAGCGCGGCGGAGTCAGGATCGACCTGACGCAGAAAGAGTTCGCGCTGCTCGAGTATCTCGCTCGACACGCGGGCGCGGTCGTCACGCGCACGATGATCTCCGAGCACGTATGGGACATGAACTGCGACAGCTTCTCGGCCGTGATCGACGTCTACA
>CAZMKX010000625.1:0-2830 GCA_964566375.1 uncultured Myxococcales bacterium | reverse complement strand
CCGGCCGAGATCGTTCTCGCCGAAGCCCATGTGCCGGCGCTCGTCCTTGATGATGCCCTCGAGCACCTCGCGCGTGACCGGATCCGCGTCGCGCGCGTGGGTCTGGAAGGCGGCGAACTCCATCGCCTCCAGGATCACGTTCTGGGCGAAGATCGCCGCCTCCCAGTCCTTGCTCGCGACGAGCTCGAGAAGCCGGCGGCGGAAGATCGGCAGCGTGCGCGTCGCACGGCGCTGCATCTCGCTCTCCGGGTCGGCGACGCCGAGCTCCGTCAGACGGTTCATCAGCACCTCGAGGTGCCGCGCCTCGTCGACGACCTGCGTGGCCAGGAAGATCTTCGACTGCCGGTTCGGCGCGAAGCCGATCAGGCCGCTCGCGCCCTCGAGCGCCGCCGTCTCGCCGATGCAGTAGTTGCACAGCGCGGTGATCAAGCGCTCGCGCCGCTCGGGGGGGAGCTCCGTGTCGCGCGTCTCCGGCCGATGACCGAATTCGGTGTCGGCCAGGTAGCCCTCCACGGAGTGGAGCCAGAACTCGAAGGAGTGGACCTCCTCGAGGAACTCCGACGGCGCGAGCGCATGAACGTCTCGGCTCATGGGGCCGCCGGCGTCTGGTACTCGAGCCCGAGCCGGCCGAGCCGGACCTTGAACTCCTTCAGCACCGTGTTCGCGAGCAGCTGCTCGATCTCGGCAGGTTGCATCGCAGCGAGGTTCGCGCCCTGCCAGTCGGCGTGTCCGCTGCCGGCGACGACGCGGCGGCCTTCCTCGAACGCCTTCTGGCCCCGCTTGAACGCGTCCGCGAAGGTGGCGAGGATGTGGTAGGACATCTCCTTCTGCATCTTCTCGATCGCGGGCTTCTTGTGCGGCTCCTCCTTGAGCAGCGAGCCGATGCGGTTCTCGCCGAATCCGACGTGGCGCCGCTCGTCGGCGATCGTGCCCGCGAGCGTGTGCGCGAACTTCGGGTTCATCTCCTTGTTCACGGCGTACTGCATCTCGAAGACGCTGAACGCGAGACCCTCGAGCACGATGTTCTGCCCGACGACGCCGGCGACGAAGTCCTTCTTGTCGACCTTCTCGAGCAGAACGCCCGCGAACGCGAGCAGGTGAGGCGAGGCGAGCTGCTTGATCACGTCCTCGAGCTCGGCCTTCTTCACGCCCAGGTCGAAGAGCCGCTGCGTGAAGATCTCGACGTGACGTGCCTCGTCCAGGGTCTGCGTCGCGAGGAAGCGCTTGCTCGCCTCGTCGGGTGCGGAGTTGATCAGGCCCGACGATGCCGCCAGCGCGCAGCGTTCTCCGACGACGAGCTGAACGGTTCCGCGGATCGCGTCTTCGCGCAGCAACGGGTTCTCGAGGATCGCGGCGGGCTCGTGCTCGCCCGGCGCGTGGCCGTACTCCGTCCCTTCCAGGTAGGCCTGCGGACACGACTCGAGCCAGCTCTGGATCGAGTACGCGGAAAGGAAATCGCTCATCGTGAATCCTCCTGCGCGCAGCGCGCTGACGTTTGTGTCAGCGGAAACGCAAGAGTCGTGCCCGACCGCGGAGCTGCGTGGATCGGAGCTCTCGCGAGCCGTTCGCGGCGTTTCGCCACGCGCGAGCCGTGTCGCGGCGACTCAGCGCGAGTCGTTCGCGCGCTCGGGAACCGCGTCGTCGTCGAGCAGCGCGCGCTCGGCCGGGCCCTCCAGGTCGTCGAAGCCGCCCTCGAGAACCTCGTAGACGACCCAGGCGACGAGCGTGCCCGCGAGCAGCAGGGTGGCCGGAATGGTGATCCAGAGGAAGCTCGTCATTCGCGCACCTTGAAGCGGAGGAGTCGGAGCGAGTTGCCCGTCACCACCAGCGACGAGAGGCTCATCGCGATGGCCGACGAGAGCGGGCCCAGGATGCCGAGGACCGCGAGTGGAACCGCGACGGCGTTGTAGGCGATCGCGAGCCCGAGGTTCTCGCGGATCCGGCGCATCGCGGCGCGCGCGAGCTCGAGCAGCGCGGGCAGCGCCATCAAGCGCGGCGCGTGGATCACGACGTCGGCGGCGTGAAGCGTCACGTCCGAGCCTTCCGCGAACGCGACGCCGAGATCCGCGGCCGCGAGCGCTGCGGCGTCGTTGATGCCGTCACCGGCGAGCAGGACGCGTGCGCCCGTTTCGCGCTCGGCCCGCACGCGCGCGACCTTCTGCTCCGGGCTCGCGCCGCTCTCGACTTCGGTCAGATCCGCGCGCTCACCCGCGCGCCTGGCTGCGCCGGCGTGGTCGCCCGAGACCAGCGCGGGGCGCAAGCCGAGCGAGGCAAGCCGGCGTACCGCCGCGCGCGCGTCGGCGCGCGGCAGGTCGGCGAGCGCGAGCGCCCCCAGGGCGGCGCCGTCCTCGGAGACGAAGGCCAGGCTCGCGCCGCCCTCGGCCTCGATCGCGGAGGCGCGCGTAAGGCCTGGCGGAAGCGAGACGCCGCGCTCGTCGAGCAACGCGCGCGAGCCGACGAGCCGGCTCCCCGCCGAGATCCCGAGTCCCGGCAGCGTGCGCGAGTCCGACACCGCGCCGGCCGCGAGACCCCGGCGCTCCGCTTCGCGCCGGATTCCCGCCGCGACGGGGTGGCGCGACGCGGCGACCGTCATCGCGGCGGCGCGCAGAACGTGTGACTCGTCGACACCGTCCGCGCACAGGACGCGCACGACCTCGAGCCGTCCGTCGGTGAGCGTTCCGGTCTTGTCCATCAGCACCCGGTCGATTCGGGCGGCGCGCTCGAGCGCCTCGCCGCTCTTGAACAGCACCCCGAGCTGCGCGGCCCGTCCGAGCGCGGCCGAGGCGGCGGTGGGCGTGGCGAGCCCCAGCGCGCAGGGGCAGGCGACGAT
>CAZMKX010000624.1:0-2840 GCA_964566375.1 uncultured Myxococcales bacterium | reverse complement strand
AGCGCGTTCTGGCCGAGGAGCCGAAGACGCTGCAGGAGATCGGCGACGAGCTCGGACTCACCCGCGAGCGCGTGCGCCAGCTCGAGAAGAAGCTCGTCGACGGGCTGCGCGACTACATGAAGGCGAACCTGGTCGACTTCGAGTACTGGGCGCCGGAGAAGTAGGCGAGCGAAGTCGACTTTCGACTGCGGTATAGCACGACACGGCCGGCGCGAAGCCGCCTTCGCGCCGGCCCGCAAGCGCCGAAGGCGCGCGAAGTCAATCAGTCACGGGTTTCCACCGAACCAGCCGGCGTGGACGTAGCGGATTCCGGCCGCGAGCAGGACTCCGCCGACGACGGCGACCGGGGAGAGCTCGCGCAGACCTCGAACGGTCTCGCGTCCCGTGAAGGGCAGGAACGGCGTCTGCGCGAAGAACTCGCGATAGCCCGGCGGTCCGACCACGAGCTTGCGCTGGTCCTGGTGCGCCGCGCCGATCAGCGCGAAGGCCGCGAAGCCGCCGAAGAACGCGACGTCTGCGGCGAATCCGTTCGGCAGCAGGTGGATCAGGGCGAAGACCACGAACGCCATCACCATCGGGTGCCGTGTGATCCGGTAGACACCGCGTGGTGTCGTATCCCCGGGCACGACGCCTCCCGGGCTCGGCCGCAGGAAGCTCGACACGAGCAGGATGAAGGCCACGCCCATTCCGAGGTACACGACCCAGGAGAGCAGCGGGCCGCGCGGCAGCGACCAGAGCATCGGGCCCGCGTGCTTGTTCGCGAAGTAGAGCCAGATCAGCGGAACGAAGATTCCCAGCGCGACGACCGAGTACAGAGCCAGGAAGCCGGTCTCGCCCAGTGCGGACACCAGGCGCGGGCGGAGTCGCAGGCTCGACATCCCCACGTGCGACGCCGTGAACGCCAGCCAGAGCGCGAGAATCCCGAGCGCCGGTTCCATGTTCGCACCTCCGGGATGCGATTCTAGTCAGTGCGCGGCCGGGGAAGCGAGCGGATCCTCCGGAAAGCGCGAGCGGACCTCTGCCTGGAGCGCGCGCTCGAGCCCGCGCGTGTCCCAGCCGGTTGCGCTCGCGAGCGCGCGCTGCCAGTCGCCGGTCGAGGCGCAGGCATGGAGGAACGCGGCCACCGCGCCGGGACGCTTCTGCTCGATCAGCTCGATCGCCGCGCGCGACTCCAGATAGGCGAGCAGCGCCTGCGAGCCCTTCAGGCCCGAGAATCCCTGCACGAGTGACTCGAGCGGGATCCACTCGTTGGCGCGCAGCGCATCGAGCAGGCGCCGCCATTCCTCGCGCGACAGGCGCGGCCGGCCGCGCGCGGCCTCCTCGGCGCGATCGGCGATTCCCTCGTTCAGGAAGAACGGCTGGTGCGAGCCGGTGGCCTCCTGGAAGAGCGCGTGCACGTACTCGTGCACGACCAGCGCGTACAGCTCGTTGCGCGGGCGCTTGGCCGACACGACGTGGATCGCGCCGTCGTAGAAGCCGACCGTCGCGAAGCCGAAGCGGTGCTGGTATGCCTCCAGGTAGTGCGCGCGCGTGTAGAGCCGGACGTCGAGCGGGCGCGAGAGGGTGCGGCCGAGCTGCTTCGCCATCGCCGCGCGCGCCTGCTCCAGCACCTCGACCACCTGGTCGCCGTAGGCCCGACCCGCGAACTGGTGGTCGTAGGTGACGCGAAAATGTGTCGTGTCGAGCGAATGGGTCTCCCAGGTCTGCCCGTCTCGAGCACGCGCGAGGGCGAGCTCCTGCTCGATCTCGTTGCGCTCGCGCGTCGCGGCCTCGCGCCAGCGATCGGGCACGCCGCTCGCGGTCGAGAGCACGCCGTCGAGCGCCTCGCGCGCCGGCTCGAGGCGCCCGCGGTGGCGCTCGACCTGCGCGAGCAGGAGCGCCGCCTCGGGCCGCGTGGGCTGGTCGCGCTGCAGGCGGCGCAGCGCGCGCAGTCCGGTCTGCAGGTCGCCGCGCTCGACGTCCGCGCGCGCGGCCAGAACGGCGGACAGGTAGCGGTCGTCCTCGCTGCTCGAGCTCGTTCCCGGCGGAAGCTTCTCGCCGAGCCTTCGGCCCTCCCAACGGATCGCCAGATCCTCGGGCGAGACGCGCTCCGCGCCCGGTGCGGGCGACTCTCGGTCGGTGAGCCAGGTCTTCCCCTGGCCGTCGACCCAGATCGCGACCTCGCTCGGCAGGAGGGCGGCGATGGCGAGCAGCAAGGCGATGAGGGCGAGATGCCGGCGGGCGAACGCAGCCACCGCTCGTTTTCGGCCCGGTCAGGCGCCCCCTGTAGGCGCGGCGTCGCTGCGGCGAAGCTGCCCGACGACGTGTGCGAGCTCCGGCAGGACGAGCTTCTCCATCCCCAGCCGCACCGCGCCGGTCGAGCCCGGCATCACGTACACGACCTTGGTCGCGACCGTGCCCGCGGTCGCCCGCGACAGCACCGCCGCCGCGCCGATCTCCTCGAACGACAGCATGCGGAAGAGCTCGCCGAAGCCCGGCAGCCGCTTCTCGAAGAGCGGCTCGAGGGTGTCGGGCGTGACGTCGCGCGGCGAGACGCCGGTCCCGCCGGTCGCGATCACGGCGTCGATCTCCGGCTGCGCGAGCGCGCGCAGCACGGCGAAGCGGATCAGCTCCGCGCTGTCGGGAACGATCCGGTGCTCGATCGCGCGGTGTCCCGCGGCCTCGAGCAGTGCGAGGATGGTCCGGCCGGACTTGTCGTCGTCGACCGTGCGGCTGTCACTCACGGTGAGCACCGCGCAGCCGATCGACTTCGGCGCGTAGCTGCGGTGCTGTGCGGGCGCATCGGCGCTCACGGATTCTCCTCGACCCAGTATGCGCCGCTGGTCGCGAACTCCTTCTTC
>CAZMKX010000623.1:0-2842 GCA_964566375.1 uncultured Myxococcales bacterium | reverse complement strand
CGGTCCGGGTCGGCCTCGAAGCCGCCGAGCTCGGTCCAGGTCGAGGAGCGCGCGGTCCCGAACTCGAGGCGTCCGCCCGAGATCAGGTCGAGGGTCGCGGCGCGCTCGGCGACGCGGATCGGATGGTTCATCTCGCGGACACAGACGACGGCGCCGTGGCCGACCCGGATCCGCTTCGTCTGGACGGCGCAGGCGGTCAGGAAGACCTCGGGCGCGCTCGAATGCGAATAGCCTTCCAGGAAGTGGTGCTCGACGGCCCAGACCGTATCGAAGCCGAGCTCGTCGGCGAGCCGCACCTGCTCGAGCGCATTCTCGTACACCTGCCGCTCGACGCCGGGCGCGAACGGACGCGGCACGGAGAGCTCGTAGAAGATCCCGAAGCGCATCGGTCCGCCGATTCCTTGGAACGGTTCTCTCTCGGCCGATCCTAGCAAGCGCCCGGTTCATTACGTGGATTGACCGATTTGGCCCGGATGCGTAATGTCCCGAGCGTGAAGCCGAGCGCGAAGAGCTTGATCCTCGACCTGCTGCAGAGCGTGCGCGGCCGGTCGATGCCGGTGCGCGCGCTGATCGAGGCGGGCGGCCTGTTCGGCCTGGCCGAGAACGGCGTGCGCGTGGCGCTGGCGCGGCTGGCTTCGCGGGGGCTCGTCGAGCGAGACGGTCCCGGACGCTATCGCCTCTCGTCCGTCGCGCAGCCCGTCTCGCGCCGCGTGGGCGGGTGGACGAGCGCCGACACGCGCTCGGTGCGCTGGGACGGCGCGTGGATCGGGGTGCTCGCGAGCGGCCTCGCGAAGGCCGACCGGCCCGCCCGCCGCCGGGACGCGCGCGCGCTCGCGTTCCTCGGCTTCGCCGAGCTCGACGCGGGCCTGTTCGTCCGACCCGACAACCTGCGCGGCGGCGTCGCCGCCACGCGCGACGCGCTGCACGAGCTCGGCCTCGACCGCGGCGCGCAGGTCGTCGGGCTGTCCGAGCTCGACGCGAAGACCGAAGCGCGCGCCCGGCGGCTCTGGGACGGCGACGCGATCGTCCGCGGCCTGCGCGACGCGCGCACCGATCTCGAGCGCAGCGCGGCGCGCCTGCCGCGCCTCGGCCGGGAGGACGCCATGGTCGAGACGTTCCTGGTCGGAGGACGCGCGATCCGGCTGATCGCGCTCGATCCGTGCCTGCCGGAGGCGATCGCACCGGAGTCCGAGCGACGCGCGCTCGTGAGCTCCATGCGCGAGTACGACCGCGCGGGCCGGGCGCACTGGAGCGACTTCATGCGCGCGCACGAAGCGCCGCACCGCAGCACCCCCGTCAACCTGGCCGGCCTTTCCGGCGTCGCGCGCACGGCTGCGCACGGCATTCAGAGCAGGAGTTCCGCATGAGCACGCCGACGACCGAGTGGGAGGCCTGGAACTGGCGCGACGCGCTGTCGGCCGAGGAGCGGCGCGACCTGCTCGCCGCCGACAACGTCCACGGCGCGCTCTCGCTCGCCTTGAACTGGGGGCTGGTGTTCGGCGCGATGGCGCTGGTGGCGTGGGCGCCCAACCCGCTCACGATCGTGCTCGCGATCTTCGTGATCGGCGCGCGCCAGCTCGGCTTCGCGATCCTGATGCACGAGGCCGCGCACCGCACGCTCTTCGCGAATCGCGCGCTGAACGACTGGGCCGGGAACTGGCTCGCCGCCTATCCGATCTGGGCCGAGGTCGAGCCGTATCGGCGCTATCACCTGGTGCACCATGCGCACACGGGCACGGCGAAGGATCCCGACCTGGGCCTCGTCACGCCGTTTCCGATCACGCGCGCGAGCTTCGCGCGCAAGGTCTTCCGCGACCTCTCCGGCCAGACGGGCTGGAAACAGGCGAAGGCCGTGTTCCTGCGTGACATCGGGCGCGGAGCCGGACGCTCGCAGCGCGATCAGGGCATGAGCCGGGGCGAGCAGCCCGACACGGGCTGGCACAAGCTCGTGCCCGTCGCCGTCACCAACGCGGTGCTGCTCGGGATCCTCACGCTCGCGGGACACCCTTGGCTCTACCTGCTCTGGGTCGTGGCGTGGCTGACGACGAATCGCCTGTTCACGCGCATCCGCTCGATCGCCGAGCACGCGCTCGCCCCCGATGCGTCGGACCCGCTCAACAACACCCGCACGACGATCGCACGCTGGTGGGAGCGCCTGTTCGTCGCGCCGAACCGCGTGAACTATCACCTCGAGCACCATCTGATGATGACCGTGCCGCTGCACAAGCTCCCGCGCTTTCATGCGCTCCTTCGCGAGCGCGGCGTGCTCGAGCACGCGTGCGTCGCGCGCGGCTACGCGGGCCTGTTGAGACAGGCGGCGTCGCGCCCGGGCTGAGCGTGTATCCTGCGCGGATGGACACACCGAAGTTCATCCTCCTCGACGAGCCGATCCCGCAGGTCCGACGCATCACCCTGAACCGGCCCGAGAAGCGCAACGCGCTCTCGAACGCGCTGCGCAGCGAGCTCTACGCCGCGCTCGACGCGGCGGACGCGGACGACGCGATTCGGCTGATGATCATTCGTGGCGCGGGCTCCTCGTTCTCGTCCGGATACGACCTGGGCTCGAACACTGCGGAGGGCCAGCCGTGGCACACGGCCGGCGGCGACGGAAACTGGCCGCGCCACGTCGTCGAGGGACATTTCCGCGTGTGGGATCTGCGCAAGCCGGTGATCGCACAGGTCCACGGCTTCTGCCTCGCGGGCGGAAGCGAGCTCGCGACCTCCTGCGACCTCGTGTACGTCGCCGAGGACGCGCAGATCGGCTACCCGCCGGTGCGGCTGATGAGCCCGCCGGACATGCAGTACCACCCGTGGCTGGTGGGCATGCGCGACGCGATGGAGC
>CAZMKX010000622.1:0-2843 GCA_964566375.1 uncultured Myxococcales bacterium | reverse complement strand
ACGAGTCGCGGCCGAACGTGACGGCGGACGTCGCGGCGCTGTGCTTGAAGAGCGGAAACGCGGCGCTGATGCGCGGGGGATCCGAGGCGATCCACTCGAACCGCGCGATCGCCGAGGTGATCCGCGGGGCGCTCGGCGACTGCGGCGTGCCGGCGGACGCGCTGCAGCTCGTGGCGCAGACCGATCGCGAGATCGTCGACCTTCTGCTCGTGCGCGAGGACGAGATCGACCTGGTGATTCCGCGCGGCGGCGAGAGCCTGATCCGGCGCGTCGCCGAGAAGTCGCGGATTCCCGTGATCAAGCACTACAACGGCATCTGTCACGTGTACCTCGACGAGTTCGCCGACGCGAAGATGGCGATCGACCTGGCGGTGAACTCGAAGTGTCAGCGCGTGTCGGTGTGCAACTCGGCCGAGACGCTGCTCGTGCACGCGAGCCTTGCGAAGACGCTTCTGCCGCAGGTGCTCGGCGCGCTCGAGGCGCACGGCGTCGAGCTGCGCGGCTGCGCGCGCACGCGCGAGCTCTTCCCCGCCGCGCGCGCCGCGAGCGACGACGACTACCGCACCGAGTGGCTCGCGAAGGTGATGTCGGTGCGCGTCGTCGACGGGCTCGACCCCGCCATCGCGCACATCCGCAAGTACGGCTCGAACCACACCGAGACGATCGTCACGCAGGACGTGACGCGCGCGCGCGAGTTCCTGCGCCGCGTGAACTCGAGCTGTGTGTTCGTGAACGCGAGCACGCGCTTCTCGGACGGATTCCAGCTCGGTCTCGGCGCCGAGGTCGGCGTCTCGACCACGAAGATGCACTGGTACGGCCCGATGGGCCTGGAGGGACTCACCACGCAGAAGTTCATCGCGTACGGTGAGGGAACGATCCTCGAGTGAACGTCGGCGTCCTCGGCGGCACGTTCAATCCGATCCACCTCGCGCACCTGCGGCTCGCCGAAGAGATGCGCGAGGCGCTCGCGCTCGACCGCGTGCTGCTGATTCCCGCCGGCGATCCGCCGCTGAAGCACGCGGGCATCGCCTCCGCCGCGCACCGGCTCGAAATGGTGCGCCGCGCCGCCGCGTCCAACCCGGCGTTGGAAGTGCTCGACGTGGAAATCCGCCGCGCCGGCCCGAGCTACAGCGTCGACACGCTGGCCGAGCTGCGCGCGCGCATGCCCGACGCCGCACTCTGGTTCGTCGTCGGCGCGGACACGCTGCCGACGCTGTCGGCTTGGCGCGAGCCCGAGCGCCTGTTCACGCTCGCGAGCTTCGCCGTGGCGACGCGCCCCGGCCAGCCGCGCGCGCTGCGCGAGCTTCTGCCGGCCGCGCTCGCGAGCGCGTTCCGCGACGGGCCGCGCGGGCTCGTGCACGATTCGGGCAGCGAGCTGCGCTCGGTTCCGTTCACGCCGCTCGAGATCTCGGCGTCGGACGTGCGGCGCCGCGTCGCGGAAGGGCTCTCGATTCGATACCTCGTCCCCGACGAGGTGATCGAGTACGTGGGGAAGCACAACCTGTATCGCGCGAAGGAGGCTTGTTGACGGCGAAAGACATGGCTCTGCACGTGGCATCGGCGATCGACGACAAGAAGGGCGCCGAGGTGCGGGTCCTCGACCTGCGCAAGATCTGCGGCTTTGCGGACTACTTCGTGCTCGCGACGGGCACGTCGGCGCGACACGTTCGCGCGCTGGCGGAGGCCGCCGTCGAGGCGGCGCTGCGCGACGGCGCGAAGCCGCAGGGCGTCGAAGGGAAGCCGGTGGGGCGCTGGGTGCTGGTCGATCTCGGCGACGTCGTGGTGCACGTCTTCCAGGAGGACGCGCGCGACTTCTTCGGGCTCGAGCGGCTCTGGGGCGACGCGCAGGAGCTGGAGGTCGAGCACGCGGCGGGAGTCGCCTCGTGACGACGCGCGGACCGGTCGTGCTGGTCGTGCTCGACGGCTTCGGCCTGGGGCGCGGCGGCCCGGGCGACGCGACCGCGCTCGCGAACGCGCCGTTCTTCGCGAAGCTGCGCGCCAGCGCGCCGCAGGCGTCGATCGAGACGTCGGGCGCGGCGGTGGGCCTGCCCGACGGTCAGATGGGCAACTCCGAGGTCGGCCACACGACGCTGGGCGCGGGCCGGATCATCGACATGGACATCGTGCGCATCGCCAAGGCGATCGACGCGGGCGAGCTCGCCGCGATGCCGGCGATCCAGACCGTGCTCTCGGCCGCCGAGCGCGCGGGTCGGAAGCTTCACCTGATGGGCCTGGTCTCGGACGGCGGCGTGCACAGCTCGCTCGACCACGTGTACGGGATCCTGAAGCTGCTGGCCGAGCGGGGGATCGCGCCGATCCTGCACGCGTTCACCGACGGGCGCGACACCGCGCCGCGTTGCGCGCGCGACTTCGTGGCGCCACTCGAGGCGCGCTGCCGCGCGCTCGGCGGCTCGATCGCGACGGTGATCGGGCGCTACTGGGCGATGGATCGCGACAAGCGCTGGGACCGCGTCGCGCGCGCGTACCAGGCGATCGTCTCGCGCCAGGGCCGCGAATGCGCGACCGCCGCCGAAGCCGTCGAGCGCGGCTGGGCCGCGGACGAGGGCGACGAGTTCATCGCGCCGTCGGTGATCGCGGGCGCTCCCGCGCTCGGCGACGGCGACGCGGTGCTGTTCTTCAACTTCCGCGCGGACCGCGCGCGCGAGCTCACCAACGCCTTGACGCGCGTGCGGCCCGAGAAGCTCGGCGACGAGATCGCGGCGCTGCCGCGCGTGCGGCCGGCGGCGTTCGCGACGCTGACCGAGTACGACGAGACCTTCGGCCTGCCGGCGGTCTTCGGCCCGGTCGACGTGCGCGCGAGCTTCGGCGAGATCGTCGCCGCG
>CAZMKX010000621.1:1632-2843 GCA_964566375.1 uncultured Myxococcales bacterium | reverse complement strand
TCCGGCGAGCGCCGCGAGCGCAGCGTCTTGTTGAAGATCAGGTAGTGCCAGACGAGCTCGACCTCCTTCACGTCGGGGTAGGTCTGCTCGAGGCCGATCTGGTAGAGCGCGAGCTGGCGGTCCTCGTTCAGCTTGCGCTGCGGGGGAAGGCTCGCGCTCGTCTTGTAGTCGTGGATCTCGAACGCGCCGTCGCCGCGGCGCACGATCCGGTCGACGATGCCGAGCATCCTGTAACGCCCTTCGGTGTCGAGCGTCAGGCGCAGCCGCTCCTCGAGCGCGACCGTCTCGCCGTTCTCGAACGGGTAATGGGTGCGGTAGTAGTTCTCGAGACAGCGTTCGCCGCGCTCGCGGTAGTAGTCCGGCGGGTTCTCCGCGCGCACGATCGCGATCTTGTCGTGCCAGGCGCGCGTCCAGTCCTGCCGGTAGCGCTCGAGCACCTGCGTCAGGCTGGGCGGCCGGCCGTTGCGCGAGACGTGGTGGTACAGGCGCTCGAGGATCTCGTGGACACGCTTGCCCATGAACGCCTCGACGCCTTCCTTGTCGACCTTGATCTGGTCGACGTACCGGTACTTGAACTGGCGCGGGCAGTTCTCGAACGACGACAGGCGCGAATGGCTGTACTCGGTCACGCTCCCCCCAGAGACCGGGCCAGTATGCGTGCCCGGGCCCGCTTTGAAAATCCCGGGCACGCGCGTAACCTTCGGCCCGGACGGGGGGTCAGAGGTGAAGGGAGTCCGGGACATGTCCACCTTGACCGAGAGCATCGCCAATCATCTGCTCGCCAAGCGCGACCAGAACGACCCCGTGAGCGAGGCGCGCCGGCAGGCCTGCCCGGACACCGGGCGGGTGATCGATCTGCTCGAGAACCTGCGCGCGATCGTCTTCGAGCAGTCGCCTCCCGAGCGGCTGAACTCCGATCTCGAGGTCGTGCACGGTCTGCTCTCGGGGCTGATCGGCTCCGACGCGGCCTCGCGCTTCGTGGAGCGCCTGCCCGAGATCCGCCACTGCGTGGGCATGGACGTCGAAGCCGCCTTCAAGGGCGATCCCGCGGCGAAATCGTACGCGGAGGTGATTGCGGCGTATCCGTCGGCCTTCGCCGTGTCGACCTACCGCATCGCGCACGTGCTGTACGACCTCGGCGCGCCCATCGCGGCGCGCATCATGAGCGAGCACGCCAAGAGCAAGACCGGCATGGACATCCATCCGGGCGC
>CAZMKX010000621.1:0-1532 GCA_964566375.1 uncultured Myxococcales bacterium | reverse complement strand
GTCCAGCGGCCGATGCCCTTCCAGCGCACGAGCTCCGCGATCGCGGCCTCGTCGGAGAGCGGGGTGAGGGCGGCCTCGTCGAGCGCGCCGTCGGCGCAGCCTTGCGCGATCCGGCGCAGCGTCGCGGCCTTCGCTGCGGAGAGCCGGAATCCGCGCAGGTCGCTCTCGGAGAGCGCCGCGATCCGCTCCGCGTCCGGAAAGGCGAGCCAGCGCTTGCCCTCGACGAGCGCGGAGCGACCGAACGCGCGCGCGAGCTCGGCGCGGATCGAGTAGGCGAACGCGAGATTCACCTGCTGCGTGAGCACAGCGTTCACCAGCGCCTCGAACAGGTCGAACGCGCCCGAAACGCGCAGCCCGCGGTGCGCCGCGAGGGCCGCGGCGAGAAGCGGATCGCCGCCGAGCGTGCGCGCGAACGACCTCAGGTCGGCGCCGGCGCCGAGCACGCGCTCGAGCACGCGCAGCGCCGCGCTCCGCGCCGAATCGCTCGCGGCTCCGCGGCCGGAGATGCGCACGCGCAGGCGCGCACGCGATGCCGGCCCTTCCTGCACGACGCGCACGAGCACGAGACCGCGCTCCGCGGAAACCAGGCGCGTGAACTCCCCCTCGCTCGCGACGTTCACCGGATCGGGCAGTCGGCGGAAGCGCCGGCTCGTCTGCTCGAGGGAGAAAGCGCCGCGCGGCGCGAAGACGAGCTCGGCACACTCGTCGGCGGACACGCTCAGGCCCGGAGCACGAGCTCGACCGGGCAGTGGTCCGAGCCCATGACCTTCGTCTGGTGCGCGACGCGCGCGACGCGGTCGATCAGCTCGGGGTTCGCGACGAAGTAGTCGAGTCGCCAGCCGATGTTCCGCTCGCGCACGCCAGGCCGGTTGCTCCACCACGTGTAGTGGCCGGGCTCCGGATGGTGACGCCGGAAAGTGTCGATCCAGCCGTGCTTCACGACGAAGCGCTCCATCCAGTCGCGCTCCTCGGGCAGGAAGCCGGCGTTCATCCGGTTCTCCTTCGGGTTCGCCAGGTCGATCTCGCGGTGCGAGATGTTGTAGTCCCCGCACAGAAGCACGTTCCTTCCCGCGCGACGGTAGCCGTTCACGAGTCGGAGCATCGCCGCGCAGAAGCGCAGCTTGTAGTCGAGCCGCGCATGGTCGCGCTGGCTGTTCGGGAAGTAGGCGTTGATCAGCACGAACTCCGGGAACTCGGTGCGCAGCACGCGGCCCTCGCGATCGAACTCCGCGACGCCCAGGCCGCTCACGACCGCGAGCGGCTCCGTACGCGTGTAGGTGGCGACGCCGCTGTAGCCGGGCTTCTCGGCCGGATGGAAGAAGGCGTGGTAGCCGTGCGGATTGCGCATCGCTTCGGAGAGCTGCTCGGGTCGCGCCTTGATCTCCTGCACGCAGACGGCGAAGGGCCTCTGGCCGGCGAACCAGTCCAGAAAGCCCGCGCGCTCGCTCGCGCGCAGGCCGTTCACGTTCCAGGAGAGAAGCTTCACGCGCGCGATATTGAGTGGACCCTCACGCGCGCGCAACTGTGAGGCG
>CAZMKX010000620.1:0-2847 GCA_964566375.1 uncultured Myxococcales bacterium | reverse complement strand
CCGCAGGACTTCGTGACGGAGATCGTCGAGGACTACCGCGAGCGGCGGAACGCGCTCTGCGACGGCCTCGAGCAGGCTGGCTGGAAGATCGAGAAGCCGCTCGGGACGATGTTCGTCTGGGCACCGCTGCCCGAGCGCTTCGCCTCGCTCGGCTCGCTCGAGTTCTCGAAGCTCCTGCTCGAGCAGGCGCAGGTGGCCGTCGCGCCGGGAATCGGCTTCGGGCCCGCCGGTGAAGGCTTCGTGCGCTTCGCGCTGGTCGAGAACACGCACCGCATCCGCCAGGCGGTGCGCGGGATGAAGCGGCTGCTCCGCGATGGCTGAGCGGGCGATGCGCGTCGGTCTGGTGGGCCTGGGTACGATCGGGACGGGCGTCGTCCGCGCGCTCCAGGAACACGGCGCGCTGATCGCCGAGCGTCTGGGCTTCCCGCTCGAGCTGGTGCGCATCGCGGACGTCGACCTGGAGCGCGACCGGGGAGTCGCGCTCGACCGCTACCGCCTCTCGCGCGACTGGCGCGAGATCGTCGACGATCCCGCGATCGACCTCGTCGTCGAGCTGGTGGGGGGCACGCGCGTCGCGCGAGAGCTCGTGGTGGCGGCGCTCGATGCGGGCAAGCACGTCGTCACCGCGAACAAGGCGCTGCTGGCGAAGCACGGTCGCGAGGTGTTCGCGCTCGCGGCGTCGAAGGGCACCGAGATCGCCTTCGAGGCGAGCGTGGGCGGGACGATTCCGGTCCTGAGGGCGCTTCGCGAAGGTTTGTGCGCCGATCGCGTGCTCGCGCTCCACGGCATCGTGAACGGCACCTGCAATTTCATCCTCTCCGAGATGGAGGCGAATGCCGAGCCGTACGAGGCATGCCTGAAGCGCGCCCAGGACCTGGGCTACGCCGAAGCCGATCCGAGCGCGGACATCGACGGCATCGACTCGGCGAACAAGCTCGCGATCCTGATCGGTCTCGCGTTCGGCGTATACGTCGCGCCCGATGCCTTTCCGATCGAGGGCATCCGCCGGATCGTCCCGGCCGACATCGAGTACGCGAGCCGCATCGGCTTCCGCATCAAGCTGCTCGCGATCGCCAAGCGCGCGGGTGATGCGGTCGCTGCGCGTGTCCAGCCCACGATGATCCCGCGCCGCACCGTCCTGGCCGGCGTGGACGGCTCGATGAACGCGATCGAGGTCCATGGCGCTCTCTCGGGTCCGACGCTCTACTACGGCGCCGGTGCCGGCGCGTTGCCGACGGCGAGTGCTGTGGTGGCGGACCTGATGGAGCTGGCGCGCGCGCGACGCCACGGCGTGTCGGGACGCGTGCCGCCGCTCGGCACGCCCGAGCCGCGCGAAGCCGTCCTCTGCGCGCCGGGCGACCAGCGCGGCGAATTCTACGTGCGCTTCACTGCGCTCGACACGCCGGGTGTGCTCTCGCGGATCACGGGCGTGCTCGGCGCGCGTGGCATCAGCATCGCGAGCGTCCTCCAGGAGGAGCGACACGAGAGCCGTGCGGTGCCGATCGTGATCACGACGCACGAGTCCCGGAAGTCGGATCTCGACGCCGCGCTGGCCGAGATCGCCCGGCTGCCCGAGGTCGTCGCGCCCGCGCAGCTCATCCCCATCGAACGGGAGCTCTGAAATGCCGCCCAAGCGCTCCGCGAAGTACGACGCCTGGTTCGAGTGCGCGCGCGGCTGCGCGGGGCGGTGGCCGCTCACCGACGTGATCTACCGCTGTCCGCACTGCGAGGGGCTGCTCACCGTCGAGCACGACATGGAGCGCCTGAAGAAGACCCCCCCGCAGAAGTGGATGAAGATCTTCGAGGCGCGGCAGCACAGCACGGTATGGCCCTACGGCTCCGGCGTGTGGGGCAAGCGCGAGCTCGTCTGTCCGGTGGTCGACGAGGACAACGTCGTCTCGATGTTCGAGGGCCACACCAACCTGTTCTGGTCGAAGCGCCTCGGCGCGCAGCTCGGCGTCGAGGACCTGTGGGTGAAGCTGTGCGGAAACACGCACACCGGCAGCTTCAAGGACCTCGGCATGACCGTGCTGGTGTCGGTCGTGAACGAGATGATCCGCACCGGGAAGAAGGTTCGTGCCGTCGCCTGCGCGTCGACGGGCGACACGTCGGCTGCGCTCGCAGCGTACGCGGCCTACGCGGGAATTCCGGCGATCGTCCTCCTGCCGAAGGACAAGGTCTCGATCGCGCAGCTCGTCCAGCCGCTCGCGAACGGCGCGATCACGCTCTCGCTCGAGACCGACTTCGACGGCTGCATGGCGATCATGCAGCAGATCGCGGAGAACGACGGGATCTATCTCGCGAACTCGATGAACAGCCTGCGCATCGAGGGCCAGAAGACGCTCGGCATGGAGATCGTGCAGCAGTTCGACTGGGAGGTCCCGGACTGGATCGTGATCCCGGGCGGGAACCTCGGCAACGTGTCGGCGCTCGGGAAGGGTCTGCTCGAGTGGCTCGAGCTCGGCATCATCGACCGCTTGCCGAGGATCTGCTGCGCGCAGGCCGAGAACGCGAACCCGCTCTACACGAGCTACCTCGGCGACTTCGAGAAGTTCGAGCCGATGCACGCGCGACCCACGCTCGCGTCGGCGATCCAGATCGGGAATCCGGTCTCGTTCGAGCGCGCGGTCGCGACGCTGCGGCGCTTCAACGGGATCGTCGAGCAGGCATCCGAGAACGAGCTCGCGGAGGCGGCGGCCGAGGCCGACCGCACCGGACTGTTCGCGTGCCCGCACACGGGCGTCGCGCTCGCCGCCTTGAAGAAGCTGGTGCGGCGGGGCCAGATCCGGAAGGACGAGCGCGTCGTCGTCGTGTCGACGGCCCACGGGCTCAAGTTCACCGACTTCA
>CAZMKX010000619.1:0-2850 GCA_964566375.1 uncultured Myxococcales bacterium | reverse complement strand
GCTGCTCGATCTCCTGCAGGCTCATGCGCTCCTTGATCGCGCGCTCCATGCGCACCAGACCGATGCGGTACTGGTTCTCGAGCAGCTCGCCGACGACGCGCACGCGCCGGTTGCCGAGATGGTCGATGTCGTCGATGCGCTTGTCCGGGTCGCCGTTCTTGAGGTCGACCAGATACTTGACCGCGAGGAGGATGTCCTCCTTGCGCAGCGTGGTCTCGTCGAGCGGAACGTCGACGCTGAGCTTGTGGTTCAGCTTCAGCCGGCCGACGCGCGACAGGTCGTAGCGTTCGGGATTGAAGAACAGGTTGTTGAAGACGGTGGTCGCCGTCTCGATCGTCGGCGGATCACCCGGCCGCAGGCGCCGGTAGATGTCGATGATCGCCTCTTCCTTGGTCATCGTCTTGTCGGCGTTGAGCGTGTCGTGGATCGCCGTGCCGGTCGTGACGGGATCGAGGTAGAGCAGCGGGAACTCGAGCAGGTTGCGCTTGCGCAGCTCCTCGAGGATCTCCTCGGTGATCGATTCGTTGCACTCGAGGATGACCTCGCCCGTCGTCTCGTCGACGATGTCTTCGGGCGCGATGCGCTTCACGCCGTCCTCGCGCACGAGATCGTCGAGCCCGATCGGGATCCACTCGATCCCCGCCTCGCGGATCTTGCGCACGGCGGCCTGCGTGAACTTGCGGCCCTCGCGCACGACCGTCTCGCCGTCGTCGCTCTTGATCGACTTGGTCACGCGCTGGCCGAGCAGCCGCTCGGGCGCAGCCACCTTCTTCATCAGCTTGCGACCGTCGATCTTGATGATCTCGGGCGCATAGAAGAAGGAGAGCAGCTCCTCGGGCGAGTAGCCGAGCGCCTTCAGCAACACCGTTCCGTGCAGCTTGCGGCGGCGGTCGATGCGGACCTGGATCAGGTCCTTGTGGTCGAACTCGATGTCGAGCCACGAGCCGCGATACGGGATGACGCGCGTCGAGTAGAGCTTCTTGCCTGCCGACGTCACGGCCGTCGATTGCCCGGTGTCGAAGAAGATGCCGGGCGAGCGGTGCAGCTGCGAGACGATGACGCGCTCGGTCCCGTTGATGATGAACGTACCGTTCTCGGTCATCACCGGGATCTCGCCGAAGTAGACCTCCTGCTCCTTCACGTCGCGGATGTTCTGGTGCCCCTCCCCGGGGTTGTCCCAGACGATCAGCCGGATCGTGACCTTGATCGGCGCGGCGTAGGTCATGCCGCGCTGCAGGCACTCCTGCACGTCGTACTTCGGCTTCTCGAGCGTGTAGGAGACGAACTCGAGCGAGGCCGTCTCGTTGAAGTCGCGGATCGGGAAGACGGAGTGGAACACCGCCTGCAGACCCACCTGCTCGCGCTTTTCGGGCGCGACATCGGCCTGCAGAAACCGCTCGAACGAGCGGTTCTGGATGTCGATCAGGTTTGGGATGTCGATGATGCGTTCAATCTTGGAAAAGTCCTTCCGGAGTCGACCCGAATTGAAGGAAGCTTCCATTCACCCTCCCAATCCCGATCGCTCGCGCGAATGCACGAGCGACCGAGGCCGGATAAACCGGCTTGCTGTTGCGACCGCGAAAATGTGGTGAGTCGCGCGACGCGCGCTCACAGACTCACTTGATCTCGACCTGTCCGCCCGACGCTTCGATCTGCGCCTTGATCTTGGCCGCCTCGTCCTTGGAGACGCCTTCCTTCACGGGCTTCGGAGCGCCCTCGACGAGATCCTTGGCCTCTTTCAGGCCGAGACCCGTGACGGCGCGGACTTCCTTGATGACCTGGATCTTCTTGTCGCCGGCGGAAACGAGGATGACGTCGAACTCGGTCTTCTCCTCGGCGGGCGCGGCGGCTGCACCACCGGCGGGGCCGGCCACTGCGACCGCGGCGGGTGCGGCGGTGACGCCCCACTCCTGCTCCATCTTCTTGATGAGCGACGCGATCTCCATGGGCTTGAGCTCGTTGATCTGCGAGAAGATTTCTTCGACGGATGCCATTGTCGTTTCTCCTGTGCCCGGATCGGATTAAGGCGCAACGCGCGCCAGAGCCGGGTCTACCGGTTGTGGGTGGACTCAGTTGGCCTCGAGCTTCTGCTGGCGCTGCTCGAGAGCGTTTCGCAGATGCCCGAGAAGGGACTGGAGCGTGCCCGCCAGGTTGCGGAGCGGGGACTGGAGGGTGCCGGCGAGCATGCCGCGAAGCTCGAGCTTCGTCGGCAGCTCCGCGATCACGCCGATCGCGGCAGGGTCGACGAGCTCGCCGTCGAAGACTCCCCCCTTGATGCGGAACTTGTCGTTCTCCTTGGCGAAGGCGATCAGCACCTTGGCCATCGCCGACGGTTCGTCGAAGGCGATCGCGACCGCGGTCGGCCCCTCGAGGTGCTTGGCGAGCGCCTCGTGCGGCGTGCCGCGCGTAGCGATCTTCAGCAGCGTGTTCTTCGCGACGCGATACTCGATCTGCTTTCCGCCCGCGGCGCGCAGCTTCGCGCGCAGCGCGTTCGCGTTGTCGACGGTCATGCCGCGGTAGTCGACCGCGACGAGCGAGCTCGCGTTCGCGACCTTGGCCTTGAGCGCCTCGACCTGTTCGGATTTCTGCTGTCGGGTGAGCATGGATTGCCTCCGCCTAGACGGCGAGCTGAGCCTGGAGATCCGCGGCGTCGAGCCGGATGCCGGGACCCATGGTCGAAGAGATCGACACCTTCTTCATGTAGGTGCCCTTCGCCGAGGCCGGCTTCGCCTTCACGATCGCGTCGGTGATGCTGAGCAGGTTCGCCGCGAGCTGTTCCTTGGTGAAGCTGAGCTTCCCGAACGGCGCGTGGATGATCCCGTTCTTGTCGACGCGGAACTCGATCTTGCC
>CAZMKX010000618.1:0-2861 GCA_964566375.1 uncultured Myxococcales bacterium | reverse complement strand
TCGGTGGCCGAGATCGCCAAGCGCGCGGGCTCGTCGGTCGGCGCCTTCTACACGCGCTTTCGCGACAAGGACGCGCTGCTCTCCGCCCTGCACGAGCGCTTCATCGAGGAGGCCATGGCCACCGCCGACTTCGCGATGAGCGCCCAGCGCTGGGAGAAGGCGTCGATCACCGAGGTCGTCCGCGAGCTGGTTGCGTTCCAGGTGCGGATCCAGGACCAGCGCGCCGGCCTCTTGCGTGCGATCGCGCTGCGCGGCGCCGAGAGCGACGAGTTCCGCATCCGCAGCTTGCGCGGGGCGCGCCACATCGAGGACCTGTTCACGCGGCTGGTGGTCGCGCGGCGGCACGAGATCCTGCACCCCGTTCCGGTCGTCGCCGCGGCCTTCGCAAGTCGGCTCGTCGCCGGCGTGATGCTGCAGCGGCTGCTCTTCCCCCAGCCCGCGAGCACCGAGACACCCGGTGTCTCGCTGGTCGAGGAGCTGACTCACGCTGCGCTGGCCTACCTCGGCGTCTTCCCCGAGGACGCGATCGACGCCTACTGACCCGGTGATGGGCGCCGGATTCCGGCTCTGCTGCGCCGCGCTCGCGCTCGCTTGCGGGCCCGAGGACCGGAGCCGTGCGCCCGAACCGGTCCCGGTCGATCAGGCGCCCGTCGATGCCGAGGGCCGGCTCGACCCCGCACCGTACCGCCCACAGATCGAGGCCGCCGAGGCGATCCTGTACGGGTCCGACTCGCTCGACGTGGACGGCTGGCGCGCGCTCTCGAAGGCGCTTCTCGAGCTGCACAACCAGATCGTGTTCCGCGACAGCTCGCCCAGCGCGCGCGAGACGAGCGGCCGGATGTTCTTCTTCTCCGCGCGCGCGGATGCTGCGACGGTCCTGCACAAGAGCGACGCCGAGCTCGCGGAGCTGCGCGATCTGTGGGAGCAGCTCTGCACGGAGAAGTTCGCGGAGGTCGGCTGGATCCGCGCGGAGCGCTCGACGCGCTAGTCTTCCCGCCCGGAGAGGGTTCGGATGGCGGAGCTTTCGGAGCCGGAGGAGCGCTTCACGCGCGAGGATCTGCGCAACCTGTGGCGCATCCTCTCCCCGGACGAGCGCCTCGACGGCTTCCGGCTCCTGCCGCATGACGACGCCGAGGACTTCTTCCTGTCGCTCGCGCCCGCCGAGCTCTCGAGCCTGATGCTGCAGCTGCCCAAGAACGAGCGGCGCGCGTGGCTCCGGCTCCTTCCGCCCGACGACGCGGCCGACCTGATCCAACACGTTCCTGCGTCGGAGCAGTCGGACCTGCTCGCGCTGCTCGACGACGTGACGCGCCGCGAGGTGACGGCGCTGCTCGCCTACGCGCAGGACGCCGCGGGCGGCCTGATGAACCCGCGCTACGCGCGCCTCCGCCCCGAGATGACCGTCGACGAGGCGATCGGCTACCTGAAGCGCCAGGCGCGCACGAACATCGAGCTGCTCTCGTATCTGTACGTCATCGATGCCGAGCAGCGACTGCTCGGCGTGGTCTCGTTCCGCGAGCTCTTCGTCGCGCAGCCCGAGCGCACGGTGCGCGACGTGATGCGCACGGAGCTGGTCACGGTCCGCGACGACCAGGACCAGGAAGAGGTGAGCCGGGTCCTCGCGCAGCACGACCTGATCGCGCTGCCGGTGCTCGATCGGGACGGCCGCATGAAGGGCATCATCACCGTCGACGACGTCGTCGACGTCGTCCAGGAAGAGGCCACCGAGGACATCCAGAAGCTCGGCGGCATGGAGGCGATGGACGAGCCGTACCTCGAGATCGCCTTCGGCCGCATGCTGCGGAGGCGCGCGGGCTGGCTCTCCGCGCTCTTCATCGGCGAGCTGCTGACGGCCTCGGCCATGGCGTACTTCGAGGACGAGCTGGCGCGTGCGCTCGTGCTCTCGCTGTTCGTTCCGCTGATCATCTCGAGCGGCGGCAACTCGGGCTCGCAGGCTTCCACGCTGGTCGTGCGCGCGATGTCGCTCGGCGAGGTGCGCCTGAGCGACTGGTACCGCGTGGTGCAGCGCGAGCTCGGTGCGGGACTCGCGCTGGGTGGGCTGCTGGGCGCGCTCGGATTCCTGCGCATCGTCCTCTGGCAGTCGATCTGGCCGGTGTACGGCGAGCACTGGGCCCTCGTCGCGACGACCGTCGGCGTGAGCCTGCTCGGCGTCGTGATGTTCGGGACGCTCACCGGCTCGCTCCTGCCGTTCCTGTTCCGCCGCCTCGGCGTAGACCCCGCGAGCGCTTCCGCGCCGTTCGTCGCCACGCTCGTCGACGTCTCGGGGCTCGTGATCTATTTCGGCGCGGCGAGCGTGATCCTCAGCGGATCGCTGCTCTAGCGGCTCACGACGCGGCGACCGCCGGGATGATCTCCTTCGCGAAGATCCCGAGCGGCGCGGGCTCGTGCACGTTGGGCAGGTTGAAGATCGCCTGGTCGAAGCCGAGCTTCGCCAGCGCCCGGCAGCTCGCGATCACGTCACCCGCGCCCTGCGCGCCGGCCGCGAGAGTGACCGTGCCGAGCGTCGTCTTCTCGATCGCGCTGTAGTCACGCTTCTCGGTGTCGCAGTGCCGCCGCAGCACGTCGAGCTTGCGCGCGAGAGTCGCGGGGCCGAGGAACTCGAACAGGTTGCAGGCGTCGGCGTGGCGCGCGACGAGGCGCAGCGTCTTCTTCTCGCCCTGGCCGCCGATCAGGATCCTCGGGTGCGGGCGCGAAACCGGCGCGGGCGAGCAGAGCGTTTCGGCCAGCCGGTAGTACTTGCCCTGGAACGGTCCGTCGTTCGGCGACCACATCTGCTTCGCGATGCGCAGCGTTTCCTCGAGCCGCTCGAAGCGCTCGCCGAGCGGCGGGAACATCACGCC
>CAZMKX010000617.1:0-2866 GCA_964566375.1 uncultured Myxococcales bacterium | reverse complement strand
GCGCTCCAGATCGGCGAGCGCACTCGCAGCGTCGTGCGCGCGGTCGGCGGAGAGACGCGCGCGTTCGCGCTCGAGCGAGGCGCGCTCGGCGGGCTCGCTCGTCGACGCGATCAGCTCGTCGAGGAAACCGCGCTGCTCGTCGATCGAGCCGTGGGTCCGAAGCAGCCCGAGCAGGCTCGCGCGGATCGTGCCGGCGCTGACCGGCGATGCGCCGCGAAGCGCGCGCTTCAGGCAGTCGATCGCCTCGGCGGGACGCCCGTCCTGCTCCTTCAGCGCTGCGAGTCGCAGCCGGAGCTCGTCGCGCTCCGTTCCCTCGAGGTGAGGCTCGCGCATCTCGAGCCAGCTCTCGAGCTCGGTACGCGCGCCGGCGGCCTCGAGCGCGCGCGCGAAGAGCGCCTCGAGGCGACCGTCGCGCGTCGGATCCGCGAACTCGCGCAGCGCGGCGACCGCGTCCTCGGCGCGGCGCAGGCCCTCGAGCAGAAGCCCGGCTTGACGGTGGGCGAGCTCGCGTCTGCGCGCGGCGTCGCGTTCGCGCGAGAGTCGCCGGGCGAGCACGTCGCAGAGCTCCTCGATCCGGTCCTGCTCGGCGAGCAGGCTCTCGAGCAGGTCTCCCGCGGCGGTGGACTCGGGCGCGCGCGCGAAGGCCGGCGCGAGCACGTTGCACGCCTCGCGCGGGTCACCGAGCTCCGCGTAGGCGCGCGCGAGCTCGAGCGCGAGCTCGAGCGGAGCGTTCTCGCCGACAGCGTCGAGCTCCAGACGCAGCTGCTGCGCGAGCTCCGCCAGGTTTCCGGTACGCCGGAAGAAGTCCACCAGGCGGCTGCGCAGGGCAGCGTCGCCGGGCGCGCTGCGTCGAGCGCGGCGGTACCAGTCCACCGCGGCGTCGAGCGCCTCAGGCTCGGGCCGGGCAACCGCCAGCTCCGCGAGACGGACGCAGACCAACGCGTGCGCTTGCGGCTGGTCCTGCAGCAGGGCCTCCAGGCCCTCGAGCCAGGTGCACTCGCTGGTCGGCTCGTTCGCCTCGCGGGCCAGCTCCGCCGCCCGTCCCAGCGATTCGGCGCTCGGGTCGAGCGTGACCCAGCGCGAAACGGCGGCGCGCGCGCGGGCGGTGTCGCCGAGCTCGCGGGCGGCACTCGCGAGCTCGCGAAGCAGCTCGGCGGCTCTCGCCGCAGGCGGGTCCAGCGCGAGCTCGCGTTCGCACATCTCGAGCAGTGCGCTGGGCTCACGCGAGGTCAGCGCCAGCTCGCGCAGCGCGTCGAGTGCGACCCGACAGGTCGGGTCGGATTCGAGCGCCGCCTGGAAGCTCAGGCGCGCGCCTGCCGGATCGTCGAGAACGGTGCGTCGCAGCTCCGCAGCCTCGCAGAAGCGCTGCGCGCGCAGTTCCCCGGCGGCAGTGGCGTGCGCGAGCTCGTCGAGAAGTTTCGCGAGCTCGTCGAAGCGCTCGTCCTTGCGAAGGATCTCGCGCAGCTGAACCGAGGCGCTCGGCAGGCCCGGAACCTGCTCCAGCGCTCGGCGGTACGAGGTCTCGGCGCTGCTCGGATCCGAGAGGGCGAGCAGGTAGAGATCACCGAGCTCGACCATGAGCTCGGCCGCGGCCTCGTTGCTCTCCGCCGCGGCCATGCGCCGCTCCAGCACCTCGGCCCGCTCGCCGTGGCGGCCGAGGCGCGCCAGGCAGCGGTCGAGGATGGCCAGCGCCTCGGCGTCGTACGCGTCGCTCGCGAGCAGCCGTTCGAGCCATTCGACGGCGCGCTCGGGGCGACCCTCACGCTCGTGGAGCACCGCGATCTCGAGCAGGCGCATCGGCGACGGACCCTCGGCCGCGAGCAGCTTCTCGAGCGCGTCGAGCACGAGCTCCGCGTTTCCCGCGCGGCGATAGGTGCGCACGCGCAGCTTCTGGACGGTCGCTTCGTCGGGCGCGATCTCGTTCGCGCGCTCGCACCAGAACCGGGCGTCGTCGAGCGAACCGGCGTCGTCGAGCGCGAGCGTCGCCGCCTCGAGCGCGAGGTGCACGCGCTCGACCGGATCGTGGACGAGCTTCCAGAGCGCGCGCGAAAGCTCGTCGACCCGTGCGTGGTTGCCGCTCGCGCGCTCGATCGCAATCAGCTGCTCGACGGGGCCGCGGCGCTCGGGAAACGTGCGCACGAGCTCTTCGACGATCTCGCGTTGGCGTGCGCCGTCGCTGTCTGGAATCAGCTTCGCGAGACGCTCGAGCAGATCCGCGCGTGCCGCACCGGTGGCGCCGCGCAGACGCCGCTCGTAGAGCTCGATCGCCTCCGCGGGGCTGCCCGCGCGCTCCGCGAGCGCAGCGACGCCCGTGATGGCGGCGTCGCAGTTCCCGTCCAGCGCCAGCGCGTCGTCGTAGCGGCGCCGGGCCTCGGCGAGATCGCCGACGCCGCGCCAGAGATCGCCGATCTCGGCCAGCAGCTGCGCGCGCGGCCTGGCCGCGAGCGGCAGGGCCTCCTCCAGCTCGGCGAGCTGGAGCGCGCTCGTCAGCTCTCCCGCGCGCGCCAGCAAGCGCCGCAGGCTCGAGATGGCCGCGGCATTCTGCGGCTGCAAGCGGACGATCTGCTCGTACCGGGCGCGGGCCGCCGGAAGATCGCCGACGCGCTCCGCGAGCAGGTTCGCGAGGCGACCGAGCAGATCGACCTTCTCCGGGCCGCCGTCGGGCAGAACGGTGAGCCGGCACTCGTACACGCCGGCGAGATCGCGCCAGGCGCCCGCGAGGAACAGGTGCTCCTCGAGGGTGCGAAACGCGGGCGTGTCGGTCGGGTTGGTGGAGAAAGTCTGAAGGAGGCGCCGGATGCGCGCCTCCGGGTCCCCGTTCACTGGTTTGGTCGCTCGCGTCTGCACGTTCGGCTCTTCGGAAGGC
>CAZMKX010000616.1:0-2868 GCA_964566375.1 uncultured Myxococcales bacterium | reverse complement strand
GCCCGGTGCTGTGCATGTAGAACGGCTTGTAGGCCTCCGTCCGGATCAGCTCGTCCACGTCGCCCGCGAGCGCGCCGAGCGCCACCAGGCCGATGACGAGCTGGCGCAGCGCCGCCTGGTGCATTTCGGGCAGGGTGACACCCGGTCGGATCACCGCGAAGGCCGCCGCCTGCGCGTCGAGAACCGCCTGGTACACGTCGCGCGAAGCGCCCGTGAACGTCCCGCCGACCGGGTAGCCGCGGGTGACGTCCGACGCATAGCCGTGTAGCTCCACACCCGCATCGATCAGCACGAGCTCACCCGCGCGAAGCGGGTCCTTGTTCTCGACGTAGTGCAGGACCGTGGCGTTCTCGCCCGTGCCGACGATCGGGCTGTAGGCGGGACCCGTTCCGCCGCGCTTGCGGAACACGTGCAGAAGCGCGGCCTCGAGCTCGTACTCCGTCGCACCCGGCTTCGCGAGCCGTGCGGCCGCGTGGTGGGCTTCGTGCGAGATCGCCGCGGCCGCGCGCATGATCGCGAGCTCGCTCGGCGATTTGCGCAGACGGAGCTCGTGCACGAGCTCGTGCGGCGAGCGGATCTCGCTCGGTGCCACCACGCCGCGGCGCACGCGCGCGCGGACGTCCGCGAGCGCCGCAACCACGCGCTCGTCGAGCTCGCGGTCGTGGCCGAAGGTGTGGAAGAGGGTGGGGCGGTTCTCGATCAGCGCGGGCAGGCGCGCGGCGAGCTCGCCGATCGGGTACGCCTCGTCCGCGCCGTACTGCACGACCGCGCCCTCGACGCCCGGCCGCCGCCCGTTCCAGGTCTCGAGCAGCGGATCGCGCGGCTGGACGAAGAACACGAAGCGGTCCTTGGTGAGGACCGCGAGCGCCTCCGGCTGCTCCCAGCCGGTCAGGTAGAGCAGGTCGGAGTCCTGCCGGAAGACGTAGTCCGTGTCGTGCGAGCGGGTGCGCGGCTTCGCGCCCGGGATCAGGGCCGCGCCCTCGCCGAGCCGGCTCTGCAGGGCGCGGCGCCGCTCGGCGTGCTCGGCGCGGGCTACGGGCTCGTGAGCTGGCAACGGACCTCCCCTCCGGTGGACGCGCGCGAGGTTACCAATCGCGCGCCGCTCGGGCACCTTTCTCGCCCGGATGCGCGCGCGTTGCCGCAGAAATGCGCGTCGCCTGCGTGGTCACGAATCACAAGTTGGACACGCCTGACGCCGAAGTCCTGGTTGATGGAGTCTCTTCGGGTTCTCGGCCGGACCGTGGTCCTGCTCGCGTGCGTCGCGTCCGGTGCGGTCCGCGCCGAGGTCGAGGCCGAGCCGCTGCCGGTTCGCGCGAAGCTCACCTTCGAGGCGGGCGTCGAGCCGCGCGTGGGCGTGGCCTTCTCGATCGATCCGGGCTGGCACATCTACGGGCGCGAGCCCGGTGACGTCGGTCTGCCGACGCAGGTGCGCTGGACCATCGACGGCGCGGAAGCGGGCCCGATCAACTGGCCGGCGCCCGTCGAGTTCTCCGACCCGGCCCTCGGCATCACGACCAACGGCTACGCCGATTCGGTTCACCTGGAGAGCCCGCTCGCGCTCGCGCCGTGGAGCGGCAGCGTGCGCATGGCGCGTGCCGACGTCGAGTTCCTCGCCTGCCGGGAGTCGTGCGTCCCGGGGCGATTGACGCTGACCCGGGATCTGGCGCCGCTGGTCGCTGGCGTTCCGGCGGCGCCGGCCGCGCCGGGCGCTTCCGAGGCGGGCCTGCCGCTCGGCCGCGCCCTGCTGCTCGCCCTGCTCGGTGGGCTGCTGCTGAACCTGATGCCGTGCGTGCTCCCCGTCCTCGCGCTGAAGGCCTTCGCGCTCGCGGAGCTCGCTGGGAAGAGCCGCCGGGAGGTGCTCGCGCACGGCGCGGGCTACGTCGCGGGCGTGCTCGCGACCATGCTCGCGCTCGCCGCGGTGGTGATCGCGCTGCGCAGCGCAGGAACCGCGGTGGGCTGGGGATTCCAGTTCCAGGAGCCTGGCTACTCGTTCGCGATCGCGGCGCTGCTGGTCGTGCTCGCGCTGAACCTGTTCGGCGTCTTCGAGATTGCAGCGCCCGCGGGGCTCGCCGAGGTCGGGGCCGACGCCGCCGGTGCGAGTCGCAGCTTCTTCGACGGCCTGCTCGCGGTGGCGCTCGCGACGCCGTGCTCGGCGCCGTTCCTCGGCACCGCCGTCGGTGTCGCGTTCGCGAGCCCGGCGCCGGTGACGCTCTCGATCTTCGCCGCGCTCGGCCTCGGCCTCGCGCTTCCGCTCGCGCTGGTGGCGCTGATCCCCGGCACGGCCCGGTTCCTGCCGCGCTCCGGCGCGTGGATGGGCCGCCTGCGGGTCGTTCTCGGCTTCGCGCTGCTCGCGAGCGCCGCCTGGCTGATCTGGATCTTCGGCCGGCTCGCAGGCATCGACGCGCTCGGCGCGGCGCTCGGCTGTCTGGTCGCCCTGGCGCTCGGCGCGTGGATCTACGGCACGCTGCAGCAGTCCGAGCGCGGCGGGCGCGGCCTGGCGATCGCGGTGGCGGTGGTGGTCGCGGCGCTCCTGGGTCTGCGACCCCTCGCGCAGGCCGACGCCGCGGCGCTCGCGACACAGGAAGGCGTCGCGTCGAGCCGCGCCGACCGGTATTCGGCCGAAGCGGTGACGGGATCGCTGCGCTCGGGCCGCCCCGTCTTCGTCGAGTTCACCGCGGACTGGTGCCTGACCTGCAAGGCGAACGAGCGCCTGGTCCTGGGCGACGAGCGCGTCAGGAGCGCGCTCGCGCGGCGAAACTGGAACGTGCTGAAGGCGGACTGGACACACCGCGACGAGGCGATCCGGCTCGAGCTCGCGCGCTTCGGCAAGGCCGGCGTGCCGCTCTACGTGCTCTGGTTTCCGCAGGC
>CAZMKX010000615.1:0-2869 GCA_964566375.1 uncultured Myxococcales bacterium | reverse complement strand
CGCCAGCGGAAGTCGCAGTACGGCGCACCTTCCATCCGGGTCTGCGTGCGCGCGAAGTCCCAGCTCGGCCGCAGCTTCGCATTCACCGCGAAGTCGACGCCGCAGGTCATCAGCGCCCCGATCTCGGGCTCGCCGATCGCGCGGAAGTAACGCGCGAACTCGCACGACGTCATGTCGATCGCAAGTGACTCGGGCGTGCTCTCGACGATCGTGGACTCGACGGGATAGGCGAAGCTCGCCTGCTCCGCGCTCGGATGTGCGTCGCGCTCCGTCGTCCGCGACGCCGCGAACTCCGCGTGCGACTCGGCGAGCGCGCGGCCGACCAGCGCGTGCGCGCGCGCCTTGCCGAGCTCCGCCTCGAGGGCCTTCACGACCGGGATCAACGCGCGCGCCTGGATCTTCACGGCTTCGAGCATCGACACCTTGGCCATCTCCCCCTCCCTGACTTCAGCGGCTCCGGAACGAGAACACGCGCCACGGGTGCGGCGCGCCGGGACGCGTGGTCTCCGACATCGCGCCGCTCGTGTACTCGGCGATCGTGCGCGACCAGAACGGTACGCCCGCGCGGTTCGCCTCCGAGACGCGCACGGTCCAGCTTCCTCGCATCCGGTCCCAGAGTGCGGCCGCGGCGCGCGCGCCGATCGAGGAGCGGCGGTAGCGGCGGAGCACGAAGAACTCGGCGACGTCGAGCGTCTCGGGATCGTCGGACGCCGGCGAGCCGCGCGTCACCAGCGCGAAGCCGACGTCGCGACCGCCGCTCCGGATCAGAAAAGGAAAGCGCGACTCCGGCTCCGACCAGTAGAGCGGCAGCTTCTCGTAGTCGAAGCGACCCTTCGGATTCAGGTCGATCGGAAAGATCTCGGACAGGTCGTGAACGTACAGCTCGAGCAGGTTGCCGAGCAGCACCGCGTCGCGTGGCGTAGCGGGCTCGAGCGAGACGTCGGGGGAGGCGTCCATCGCCCGCACGGTATCACGGGCGTGCTAGCGTGGCGCCGGGAGTGACCCCGTCCTGAAGATCTTCGTCGACGGCGATGCGTGTCCGGTGAAGGACGAGGTGTACGCCGTCGCGCAGCGCTACGGCGTGGCCGTCACGCTGGTCGCGAACACGCCGCTCTACGTCCCGCCGCGCACTCGGGTGGAGAGGATCGTCGTCGACGGCGGTCTCGACGCCGCGGACGACTGGATCGCGGAGCACGCCGGCCCGGGCGACGTCGTCGTCACCGCCGACATCCCCCTGGCGGCGCGCTGCATCGCCGCGGGCGCGCGCGTGCTCGGCACGAACGGGCGGCCCTTCACCGAAGACTCGATCGGAGGGGCGCTCGCCACGCGCGACCTGAAGTCGCAGCTCCGCGGCGTCGGCGTTCAGACGCGCGGCCCGCAGCCGGGCTCCGCGAAGGACCGCTCGCGCTTCCTGTCCAAGCTCGACGAGCTGCTCCAACAGGCCCGGCGCGCGCAGTGACTCAGGCGCCGAACGGCGGCTTCCAGCGCGTCGCGGCGAGCAGGGCTCGGTAGTCGGGATCGTCGTCGCAGCGTTCTTCGGGCAGCTCGGAGTCGATGCGCACCCACGGCAGCCGGCTCTCGACGCCACCGTGCGGCGTCGGCCGCAGGCCCGCCGGTCGCCTTCCCGCTCATCCGGCGGTGACGTCGCGGGCGCCGCTCGGCTCGCCGGTGCAGCGAAATCGCACCGCCCCGCACAGACAACCACCTTCCCGGGTCACGAGCCGAAGTGCGCGATCGCGGCGCGGATCGCGATGAAGAAGACGGCGAAGGTCGAGATCGCGTACAGCCAGAAGCGAAGAATCACCTTGTTGAACGTGCAGTGCACCGCGCTGTGCAGCGCACGGAACCCCACGAACACCCAGGCCGCCGCCACGTACGTTCCGTCCACCTGCCCGGTCGCGAACAGGTACAGACACAGTGCGTAGAACAGCACCGGAACCTCGAACAGGTTCTTGAAATTGTCCGACGGATTCGAGACCGACGCCGGCTGCAGGCGCTGCAGCTCGCCGGGCACGGCGAGCTGGTCGGGCGTGAGACCCGAGCCGTTGATGAAGCGGATGCGCAGCACGTACATGTACAGCCACACGACGATCGTGAGCCCGATCGTCGCGAGGAACGGACCGAAGATCGCGGATTGCGGCATGCGAATTCCCCCTCGTCTCAGGTTGCGAAGAGCGCGTGCATCGCGTTGATCGACTCGGGCCCGTAGCCGACCGCGCCGACGGGCACGGCGGCGCCGATCGCCTCGATCACGCGCGCGGTCCAGATCGGCCCGAAGCCGCCGCAGAGCTCGATCAGCTGTACGCCCTCGTCCACCATCCGCACCGCGACGGCCAGCGCTTGCTCCGGCCTGGAGACGCCGACGACGGTCGTCGTCATCTGCGCCGACTCGAGCCGCGCGACGTGCTGCGCCGGATCGTAGCCGCTGCCGGTGACGATGAAGCCGAAGCGATGTAGAGCCATGCGATCCTCCCGGGTGCTGGGGCCGAGTCGGGGCGCGACCAAGAGCAGGCCGATCACGGCCTCGCAGGCGATTCCGCCGGCGATCTTCGTGGCGACGCGGCGGCCAGCGGCGGTCGGAGCAGCGCCATGGCGCCGAGACCCGTCGTGACGAGCGCGCCCACGTTGTTGAGTCCGAGAGAGACGTCCACACCCTGCCCTCCGCGGATGTCATGCTACTCCGAGTCAGTCTCCGCCGCGAAGCTCCCGCAGGAACCGCCGGGCGAAGACGAAGGTCACCCCGCTCGCGAAGAAGCTCACGACGATCGCTCCGAAGAGACCGAGCGCGGCGCGAGCTGGCGCCTCGACCCACCCGCCCACGACCGAGGCCACGACCATCGCGAGGAACGTCGGCATCGCCAGACGGGTC
>CAZMKX010000614.1:0-2877 GCA_964566375.1 uncultured Myxococcales bacterium | reverse complement strand
CTCCCCTTTCATGAGACCCTTCTCTCATTCGAGAGCGAATCAGGTCAAGTCGAGATCGCGTCAACGAGCGGTGTCGCGCGCGCCGATCGGGTGCTGCGCGGGCCGCGCACGGAACGGGCCTTGCAGCGCAGGGATCCGGAGGTGAGCCCGGCGAATGCTGACGGCGGAGGACGACGGCCTTTCGCACCTGCCCGAGAGCGACGCTCCCGGCTGGTTCGATCGCTTCTGGGTGAACGCGCACGCGCGCGACGGCCGAACGACCGTCTCGCAGGGTCTGGGCGTGTACCGGAACACCGGCGTCATGGACGCGTTCGCGATCGTCGCGCGCGGGCGCGACCAGCGCGTCGTGCGCGCCTCGCGCTCGCTCGGCGCGGAAGTCGGCCCGCTCTCGGTCGGCCCGATCTCGGCCTCGATCGAGGCGCCGCTACACGCGTGGCACTTCGGGCTGTCCCCTGGAAACGACGCCGGCATCGCCTACGACTTCACGTTCACGGGCGCATTCGCGCCGATCGACTGCGGAAGGATGCGCGACTGGTCGCACTTCGTGCAGGCGGGCCGCGCGGACGGTTGGCTCGAGATCGACGGCGAGCGGATCGCGATCGACCCCGCGAGCTGGCGCGCGGGACGCGATCGCTCCTGGGGGCTCCGGCCCGAGACGGCGACGCGCTTCAACTGGGTCTGCGCGCAGAGCGCGACGAGTCACGTCTGGTACCTCGCCGTCGAGAACGCGGCGGGCGAGCAGCGCGTCGCGCAGGGCTTCGTCCGCGACGGTGAGCGCGTCGACCGGATCGCGCGCATCGAGCGAAAGCCCGTGTTCGCGGCGGACGGCGCGTTCCGCGCGGCCGAGGTGCGGCTCGAAACCGAGAGCGGTCGCATGCTCGCGCTCGACGTGCGCCGGCTCGGCGCGAGCGTGTACCTGCGCGCCGGTCTGTACGGCGGCTGGCGCGGCTGGCGGCACGGTGACTCCAAGGGGCTGCTCCACGTCGAGTCCGAGCGCTGGGCGCTCGACGACCCGGCCACGCTGCGCGCGGCCGAGGGTCTGATCGACCACGTCTGCGAGATCCGCATCGACGGCGCCGACGGGATCGGCGTCTTCGAGCTGAACCACGGCACGTGAGCACGAACCTCGCGACACCGGCCCGTGTGGAGCGAACGATCGACGCGTGCCTGCGCGCGCGGCTCGAGCGGCGTCGGCAGCGCTACCGGCTCTCGCCGCTCACGGAGCTCCGCGCACCGCTCGAGCGCTGGCTCGGCGAGGTTCTCGGCGGAGAGGTTCGCGTCCGAGCGCTCGAGCGCGCGCCGGGCGGAGCCTCGAAGGAGAACGTCTTCTTCGCGCTCGAGCGCGCGGGTGAGACGCAGGCGCTCCTGCTCCGCCTCGACCCGGGCGAGTCGATCGTCGAGACGCACCGGCTGCGCGAGTTCCAGGTTCTGCGCGCGGTCGAAGGTGCCGCGCCCGTGCCTCGCGTGGTGGCGGTCGATCCCGACAGCGTGCGGCTCGGCCGCCCCGCGCTCGTGATGGCGCGCGTCGCGGGTCGTCCCCAGCCGGACGTCGGCTCGCGCCCGAGCGGCGTCGGCGTGGGCTTCGAGCCGGAGCTGCGCGCGACGCTTTGCGACGACTTCCTCAGCGCGCTCGTCGGCATCCACCGCGTCGACTGGCGCGCGCGCGACCTCTCGTCGTTCGACGTGCCGCGCGCGGGAACCACCGACGCCGCCGCCTGGAGCTTCGCCTGGTGGGAACGCGTGCACGACGAGGACGCGGTCGAGGCGCAGCCCGTGATCGCGCTCGCCGCGGAGTGGCTGCGCGCGCACCTGCCGACCGCGGAGCGGATCGCGATCGTGCACGGCGACTACCGCTCCGGAAACTTCCTGTACGACGACTCGGGCCACATCACGGCGATCCTCGACTGGGAGCTCGCACACCTCGGAGATCCGCACGAGGACCTCGGCTGGGTCGTGAACGAGCTCTTCTCCGTACGCGAGCCGGGCGGCGGCCGACTCGCTTGCGGACTGCTCGAGCGCGAGGCGATGCTCGCGCGCTACGAGCGCGCGATGGGCTGGACGATCGACCGCGCGACGCTGCGCTTCTACGAGATCTTCAACAACTTCAAGCTGGCGGTCTGCGCGCACACGACCACCCTGCGCATCGCGCGTGGCCAGGCCACGCACCTGGCCGCGTCGATGGCGCTGATCCACGCCTTCGCGCACCGCTACGTGGCGGAGCTCGCACACGCGCTCGGCTTCGCGAAAGGACGCGCATGACTCCGGAGCCCAGGGACCTGCTGCGCGGCGCGCGCGCGACGCTCTCCGAGGTCGTGCTTCCCGCGCTCTCCGATCCGTTCGCGATCGAGCAGGCGCGCACGGTGCTGCGCGTGCTCGTGCACCTGGACGCCGTGATCGACGACGCCTACGCGCTCGAGTGGGACGAGGCGCGCGACCTCGCGACCCTGCTCGGCGACGCCGACGCGACTCTCTCGGGCGACGCGCCCCCGAGCTACCGCGTTCTGCGCGAGGCAAACGTCGCGCGCAAGCAGCGCGTCGTCGCGCGAATCCGCGAAGCCGCCGCCGCAGATGCCGCACCCGACGAGGCGCTGCTCGCCTACGTCGAGCGGCAGACCGAGCGCGAGCGCCGCTGGACCCGTCCCAAGCCCGGCGTCGACCGGGCACGAGGAGAGTCATGAATCTCGACGACATCGACTTTCGCGATCCCGACCTCTACGCCGGCGGCTTTCCGCACGCGCTCTTCGCGCGGCTTCGGCGCGAGGACCCCGTGCACTGGAGCCCCGAGGCAGGCGGCCGCGGATTCTGGTGCGTGACGAAGTACGACGACGTGGTCGCGGTGTCGAAGAACCCGCAGGTGTTCTCGTCCGCGCGCGCGCT
>CAZMKX010000613.1:0-2878 GCA_964566375.1 uncultured Myxococcales bacterium | reverse complement strand
CATGAGTCTTGTGGGAAAACCGCAACTCATTTTCCTCGATGAGCCGACTACCGGTGTGGATCCGCTCTCTCGAAGGCAGTTCTGGGAGCTGATCGATCACATGCGCGCGCAGCGACCGCGCATGAGCGTCGTGGTTGCGACCGCGTACATGGAGGAAGCCGAGCGCTTCGACCGGCTGGTGCTGCTCGATGCTGGGCGCATTCTCGCGACTGGGTCGCCCGCGGACCTAGAGACGCGTGCGGGCACACGGAGCCTCGAGGACGCATATGTCGCGCTGTTGCCCGAAGAGCGCCGCCGCGGCCACCGCGCCTTCGCGATCGCGCCGCGCGTGCCGACGACGGAAGCGCCGGCGATCGAGGCACGCGAGCTCACGCGGCGCTTCGGCGACTTCACGGCGGTCGACCGCGTCAGCTTCCGGATCGAGCGCGGTGAGATCTTCGGCTTCTTGGGCCCGAACGGCTGCGGCAAGAGCACGACCATGAAGATCCTCACGGGGCTCCTGCCCGCGAGCGAAGGCACTCCCCTCCTCTTCGGCCGTGAGGTGAATGCCCGCGACATCGAAGTGCGCCGCCGCATCGGGTACATGTCGCAGAGCTTTTCGCTCTACAGCGAGCTCACGCTGCGGCAGAACCTCGAGCTTCACGGGCGGATCTTCGGCGCCACAGAGCCCGGGCTCTCGCAGCGCATCGCAGAGCTCGTCGAACAGTTCGAGCTCGGTCAAGCGCTCGATCGGCTCGTATCCGAGGTTCCGCTGGGCGTCCGCCAGCGACTCTCCCTCGCAGTGGCCGTGATCCATGCGCCCGAAGTCCTGATCCTCGACGAGCCGACGTCCGGAGTGGATCCCGTGGCGCGGGATCGCTTCTGGGAGTTGCTCGCCGATCTATCGCGGCGACACGGCGTCACGATCTTCGTCTCGACTCACTTCATGAACGAAGGCGCTCGCTGCGATCGCATCGCGCTCATGAGCGCCGGGCGCGTCCTCGCGTGCGATCGTCCCGCGGCGATCGTCGAGTCCCAACACGCCGAGACTCTCGAGGAAGCATTCATCGCGTTCATCCGCGCGGATGCGTCGCCTGGCGGGGCGACGCCGGCGTCGCACGTGGCTCCGGCGCCGCGTGCGACGCCAGCGCCGTTCGCGGAGATGGCAGGCTCGAGTCTCGGCAGGCTTCTCGCGTATTCGCGCCGAGAGGTCCTCGAGCTCGGACGCGACAGGATCCGCCTGGCCATGTGCTTTCTCGCGCCGCTCGTCCTCCTGATCGTGCTGGGGTACGGCATCTCGCTGGATGTCGAAGAGGTGTCGTACGCAGCATTCGATCGCGACCGGACGCCGGAGAGTCGCGCCTTCCTAGAGCAGTTCGAGGGCTCTCGGTACTTCGCTGCCCAGGAGCCGATCGTCTCCGACGCTAACCTCGAGCGGCGGCTGCGCGACGGCGATCTGCGCGTCGCGATCGAAATCCCCGCGGGCTTCGGCCGCGGTCTCTTGGCAGGTCACGTCCCCGAGGTCGGATTCTGGCTGGACGGGGCGTTCCCCTTCAGAGCGGAGACCGTGCGCGGCTACGTTCTCGGCATCGAGCAGGCGTACCTGCGCAAATTGGCGAAGCGCGAGCACGGCACCGCGGCCGATATGCTTCCGGCGGAGATCGTGCCGCGCCTTCGATACAACCAAGATCTCGAGAGCGTCTTCGCCATCGTGCCGGGCGTGCTGCCGCTCGTGCTCGTGCTCGTCGCCACGATGCTGATGGCGGTCGCGGTGGTTCGCGAGATCGAGCTCGGCGCCATCGTCAACTTCTACGCGACCCCAGTACGCCCGATCGAGTACGTGCTCGGCAAGCAGCTTCCGTACATCGCCGTGAGCTTCTTGTCCTTCCTCACTCTGGTCGGCCTCACCATGGCGCTGTTCCGCGTGCCGATGAAGGGGAGCTTCGCGGCGCTGGCTTTCGGAGCATTCCTCTACGGCTGGGCCGCTACCGGGCTCGGTCTCGTGATCTCCGCTTTCGCGCGCTCGCAGATCGCGGCGATCGTGGCCGCAACCATCCTCACGATCCTGCCCACGATCCAGTTCTCGGGGCTCATCGCTCCCGTGGCGTCACTCACCGGCGCGGCGGCCGTCATGGGACGCGGCTTCCCTGCGTCCTGGTTCAACCGCGTTAGCGTGGGGGTGTTCATGAAGGGGCTCGCGGCCGAGGATCTGCTTCCCGCCTACGCCGCCTTGGCGACCTTCGCCGCGGCGTTCACCGCGGCGAGCGTTCTTCTCCTTCGCAAGCAGCAACGATGAACCGGCGGCGGCTCGCCAACATCTACCGGCTCGGGCGCAAGGAGCTCGTGAGCCTACGCCGCGATCCGGTGCTCGCTCTCTTCGTCGTCTACGCGTTCACGTACGCGATCTACGTTCCCGCCGCGACCACGGGACTCGAGCTCCGCCACGCCTCCGTGGCGTTCGTCGACGCGGACCACTCGGCGCTCTCCGCTCGCCTGCAGGCTTCCGTGGTCCCGCCGTACTTTCACGGCCCTGACGAGATCGCGTTGTCCGATGTGGACCCCGCGATGGATGCGGGCGCCTATACGTTCGTGATCGACGTGCCGCACGACTTCGAGGCGGACGTCCTGGCCGGGCGCCGCCCCTCCCTCCAGCTCCTCGTCGATGCAACCGCCATGAGTCAGGCGGGAGTCGGAGCAGGCTATCTCGAGCGCATCCTCGGCGAAGAGATCCGGGAGTTCGCGACCGGCCGCCGGGAGTCGCCTGCGTTGCCGATCCGGACCACGATCCGAATAGCGTTCAATCCGAACCTCCATCAGTCCTGGTATCTCGGCATCGTCCAGCTGATCAACAACATCACCATGCTGGCGATCTTGCTCCCAGGCGCGGCGCTGCTCCGAG
>CAZMKX010000612.1:0-2885 GCA_964566375.1 uncultured Myxococcales bacterium | reverse complement strand
GCGCCGCGATCCGCTCCGCGATCAGCCGCGTGACGCTGCCGAGCGCCGTGCTCTCGGCCGAGACCATGTCCGCGACCGACGACGACGCGACGGGCTGCTCGACGCGGGTCTCTTCGACCGCGAGCGCCGACCCGTCGCTGATCGCGGCAATCGTCCAACGCAGTCGGAGCACGACGCTCCCGCTCGCGACACGCTCGAATTCGAGAATGTCGAGCAGGACCCGGTAGTCGGCCTTGAAACGCGGCTCGTTGGGGTACACCGAGACGCGTGGCGTGCCGAGCAGCCGTCCGAGATCGTCGGCGACGACGCGCAGGATGTCGCTGCGCATCGTTCCGCCCCAGCGGTGCGCGTCCATGACGACCAGCTGGTGGGAGCCGTCGCTCGAGACGAGCTCGGGGCGATCGAGATAGCGCGGGAGCTCGATCGGCCCGACGGCGAGGCCGAGCGACGGGAGCGACGCGATCGGCGCGCCCGCCGCCGGCCCGGATGCGGCGCTCAGCGTGTAGAAGCTCGGCGCGGGTCCCCCGCCGAAGCACCCGGCGAGCGCGACCGTCAGGAAGCTGGCCGCGGCGAGCGCGGCGGATCGACGGAACGACATCACTTGCTTCCTTCCTTGCCGAAGATCACCGAATCGGGCTGGGTCTGGAACTGCTCCGCCGCCAACGCGAGCGCGCGTGCCGCCTCGGAGAGCTCGATCAACGTGCGCCGCAGCTCGGCATTCACGTTCGAGTCGGGTCCGATCAGGGCGTTGGTGGAGGCGAGCGTCCGGTCGACGGACTGCAGCGTGCTGGTCAGCGCCGGCCCGACGCCCTCGGACTTCGTGAGCGTCACGCGCAGCGCGGCCAGCGACGCCTGGAGGTCCTCGCCGATCTTCTCCACCGGCAGCTTGCCGAGCCGCGACGCGAGCTGCGCGACCGCCGCGGTGATCTCCTCGAGCGGCGTGGGCATCGTGGGCAGCTGGGGGATCGGCTTGCTCCAGACCACCTTGGCCGGCGGCGCGTCCTTGTAGATGTCGAGCGAGACGATCAGCTGGCCGGTCAGGAGATTCGCCGTCTTGAGCTGCGCGCGCAGGCCCGACGCGACCAGCTTCTCGACGTTCGCGCGACTGACCTCGCCCTGGTTGAGGGGGACGCCGGTGACACGATCCGGCTCGATCGCGATCGTCACGGGGATGCGGAACTGCGCGGTCTTCGGGTCGAACTCGAGCCGCACGTCGGTGACCTCGCCGAGCTCGATGCCGCGGAACTCGACTCCCGCCCCCTTGCGCAGTCCGCGCACGGATTGATCGAAGTAGAGCAGGAAGGAGACGGTGCGGTTGTAGATCGGCCGGTCCGCTTCGGCGCGGCTCTCGAACAGGTGGAAGACCTCCTCTCCCTTGGCGATCGGCGTGCCGGTTTCGTCGTTCGACTCGAAGGCGATGCCGCCCACGAGGATCGACACGATCGACTCGGTGTCGATCGTGACGCCGTCGGTGCCGATCGTGGCGTCGAACCCGCTCGCGTTCCAGAAGCGCGTGTCGGTGTGCACGCGCTCGTCGAACGGGGCGCGCACGAAGATTCGCGTCGTCACGAAGTCGTCGCTGGCGTCGAGCTCGGACGAGACGACCTGTCCGACCGCGATCTTGCGGAAGAATACCGGCGTGCCGACGTCGATCGCGCCCGCGCGCGACGAGCGCAACACGAAGAACTTCCCGGATTCCTGGAACGTGACGACGGGCGGCACTTCGAGCCCCGTGAACGCCCGCGTATCCTTGCCCTTCGTCACCGGATCCATGCCGATGTACGAGCCCGAGAGCAGCGTGCCGAGCCCCGTCACCTGCCCGCCCGCGATGCGCGGCTTCACGATCCAGAAACGCGTGTCCGCGCGCAGGTACGCGTCGGCGCCCGCGACCATTCGCGCGCGGCAGATCACGCCCGACAGGTCCTTCTCCAGCGTGACCGATTCGACGATGCCGACCTGCACGTCCTTGAACTTGATCAGGGTCTTGCCGGCCTCGAGGCCCTCGGCCGACTTGAAGCTGATCGTGATCTCGGGACCGCGCTCGGAGAGCACGCGCCACGCCACGAACGCGCCGACGAGCACCGCGATCAGCGGGATCAGCCAGACGATCGAGGGCCGCTGTCGCTCCGCGATCTCCGGCTCCGCTACCTCGTCGAGCCCACCCTGCCCCGGTCTGCCTTGCGTCATGTCCGCCCCGCTCCGCTGCGATCCCAGATGAGCCGCGGGTCGAAGGACTCCGCGGCGAAGATCGTGAGCACGACGACCGCGCCGAAGAAGACCGCACCGGCCGACGCTTCGATCGTCGCGAGATTTCCCAGCCGCACCAGCGCGACCATGATCGTGATCACGAAGACGTCGACCATCGACCAGCGCCCGATCGCCTCGGTGAGCCGGTACATGCGGGTGCGATCGACGGGCCGCCAGGCCGAGCCGCGGTGCACCGAGATCAGCAGGAAGAAGAGGATGCCCAGCTTCATCACCGGAACGAAGATGCTGGCCGTGAAGATGATCACGGCAAGCGGCCAGTCACCACTTTCGAGAAAGTAGATCACGCCGCTCATGATCGTGTCCGACTCCGACTTCCCGAGCGACGTGACCGTCATGATCGGCAGCAGGTTTGCCGGCAGATAGCAGAGCGTCGCGGCGATCGCGAGCGCCCAGGTCCGCTCCAGGCTGCGCGGCTTGCGCAGGTGGAGCTCCGCGCCGCAGCGGGGACAGTGCGCGCCATGGGTCGCGCCGGCGTGCAGGCGCGTGAGCAGGCCGCAGTCGTGACAGCTCGCGCACGAGATGGAGCGCGCGGTGGGCTCGACGGCGGCGCTCACGAGATCGTCTCCAGCTTCTCCCAGACTTCCTCGGGATCGAACGACGCGATCGCGCCCGAGAGC
>CAZMKX010000611.1:0-2887 GCA_964566375.1 uncultured Myxococcales bacterium | reverse complement strand
TGCCCGACTCGGTCGTGGTCGCGAGCACGTCGCGCATGATCCAGTTCGAGACCGTCTTCGGCTGACCGTAGCGCGCCACCACCGCCTCGAAGAACTCGGACACGTCCCGGTCCTCGGTCAGCACCGCCGCGTCGTACGGCGGCAGGCCGTACGACTCGACGTAGCGCGCGCGGCGCGCGTGCGGGAGCTCGGGCAGCGCCTTGCGCTGGCGCTCGAGCCAGTCCGGCTCGACGCGAAGCGGCGGCAGGTCGGGATCGGGGAAGTAGCGGTAGTCGTCCGCCTGCTCCTTCGTGCGCATCGGCGTCGCCACGCCCGCGCGGTCGTCCCAGTGCATGGTCTGCTGCTTCACCGCCCCGCCGCTCTCGATCAGCTCGACCTGGCGGCGGATCTCGGACGCGATCGCGCGCTCGACGAAGCGGAACGAGTTCAGGTTCTTGAGCTCCGTGCGCGTGCCCAGCACGGTATCGCCGACGCGGCGCACGCTGACGTTCGCGTCGCACCGGAACTGACCCTTCTCCATGTCGGCGTCGGAGACGTCCAGGTAGCGCAGGATCTGGCGCAGGCTGCGCAGATACGCGCCGGCCTCCTCGGGCGAGTGGATGTTCGGGGTCGAGACGATCTCGACCAGCGGCGCGCCCGCGCGATTCAGGTCGACGTGCGTGACGCCGCCGCCGGTCACGGCGTCGTCGTGGATGTTCTTGGCCGCGTCCTCCTCCATGTGGATGCGCGTGAGCGGAATCGCGCGCGACTCGCCGTCGAGCTCGATCGGCACCGCTCCGTCGGTGCAGTAGGGCTCCTCGTACTGCGAGATCTGGTAGCCCTTCGGCAGGTCCGGGTAGAAGTAGTGCTTGCGCGCGAAGATCGAGACCGGGTGCACCTTGCAGCCGAGCGCGAGCGCGAGCCGCACCGCCAGCTCGACCGCCTTCTCGTTCAGCACGGGAAGCACGCCGGGAAGGCCGACGTCGACCTCGGTCGTCTGCGTGTTCGGCCCGGCGCCGAACGCGTGCGGCGCGGAGCTGAAGAGCTTCGACTGGGTCTTGAGCTGGGCGTGAACCTCGAGACCGATCACGGTCTCCCAGCCCTCGGGATTCCTGAAAGCGGTGGATTCGGCCATTTCCCGAAGGTATCTCAGCCCGACGGGTTTTCGAGAAGGCGGCTGTAGTCGTCGATCACCCGCGCGAGCCGGAACTCCTCGGGCAGGCGCGCGCGCTGCGGCGCATCGGGGCCGATCGCGCGCGCGATCGCACGTGCCAGGCCGTTCACGTCGCCGTCGGGCACGAGCTGGGCACCCGGAATCGCCGAGAGGATCTCGCGCGTCCCGCCGGGCGAATCGAACGCGACCAGACGCGCGCCGCAGGCGGCCGCCTCGAGCACCGCGACCGGCAAGCCCTCGCGCCGCGAGCTCTGCACGAAGACGTCGGAGAAGCGCATCCACCGATACGGGTCGGCCTGATAGCCCGCGAAGTGCACGCGCTCCTCGAGCCCGTGCTCGAGCACGCTGCGCTCCAGGCGCTCGCGCTCGGGTCCGTCGCCGAGCAGCCAGAGCTCGGCGGTCGGCACGAGCGAGACGACCAGCGCGAACGCATCGACGAGGCGGTCGTAGCCCTTCACGTGCGCGAGCCGGCCGGCAGCGAGCACGTGCGGACCCTCGCCGTGAAACGGCGAGGCGCCGCCCGCAAGTGCGGCCTCGATGCGCGCTTCGTCGATCGGATTGCGCAGCATGCGCAGGCGCGACGGCGGGATCCCGAACGTCGACACCAGATCGTCGGCGATCGCGTGCGAGCAGGCGACGATCCGGTCCGCGCGCGGATACAGCCAACGGTACGCCAGGCGCCAGAGCGCCGGGTGCGACTGGGCCGCCACTTCGCCCGACAGCGTCGTGTGCTCGATCGGCATCACCCTCGCGCTCGGCGGCAGCGCGACGCGGGCCGCGAGCAGCGCGAGATTGAGATAGCCCAGGTTCGGCACGACCACGTCCGGTCGGATGCGCCGGATCAGCGCGACCAGCGGGCGCACCGCGCGGCGCACGCGGCCCGCCGCGAGGTCGTGCACGTGCACGTCCGCTGGGAGCTCCGCCAGGAACTCGCCGACCGCCTCGACGAGCGCGACGTGCAGCTCGAAGCGCTCGCGCGGCAGGTGCTTCGCGAGCAGCGTCACCACGCGCTCCGCGCCGCCGAGGCGAAGGCTCGGAATGACGAAGAGAACCCGGCGCTTCACGCAGCTCCGATCACGGCACCAGATTGATCAGGCGGCCCGGCACGTAGATCACGCGCCGGAGCGCGCCCGAGCCGACGTGCTTGCGCACGTTCTCGCTCGCGAGCGCGGCCTCGAGCGCAGTGGCCTCGTCGGCGCCGGCGGGAACGCGCACGCGGTCGCGCATCTTGCCGGCGACCTGGACCGAGAGCTCGATCGTGTCCTCGGTCAGAAGCGCGGGATCGGCGACCGGCCAGGGCTCGCGAACCAGGGACTGCGGGTGACCGAGCCGCTGCCAGAGCTCCTCGGCCAGGTGCGGCGCGAGCGGCGACAGCAGCAGCACGAACGCCTCGACGATCGCGCGCGGCGCAGGGCCGTCCTTCTCGATGTCGCGCACGAACACCATCAACGCGGAGATGGCGGTATTGAATTCGAGCGCTTCGCAGTCGCGCGTCAGCTTGTCGATCGTCTTCGCGAGTAGGCGGCGCTGAGCGTCGCTGCCCGGGCCGTCGGGGAGCACGCGCACGCGGTCACCGTCGTCGTCCTCCTCGCAGACGAGCCGATAGGCGCGGCCCAGAAACCGCGCGACGCCCGGAATCCCGTCCGTCACCCACGGTGCAGCCTTGCCCAGCGGCCCCATGAACATCTCGTACAGGCGCATCGCGTCGGCGCCGAACTCCTCGATCACGTCGTC
>CAZMKX010000610.1:0-2901 GCA_964566375.1 uncultured Myxococcales bacterium | reverse complement strand
CGCCGAGTCCGTGGCGCTCGCGAAGCTACACGTGTATGTGTCGAAGACGCCCCATTAGTTGGCGACCGGGGGGCGGGGTGTGGCGAGCGGACAAAGCTCCGGTCGATTTGTCCGCTCGCCACTCTCGCACCCGCCGCGAGCGCGGAGCGCTGAAGGAACGCTGCGATGACGCAGATCTCTTTTCTCGGCGCGGCCGGAACCGTTACTGGATCGAAATACCTGGTCGAGGCAGGGACCACGCGGGTTCTCGTCGATTGCGGTCTCTTCCAGGGAGTGAAGGCGCTGCGCGAGCGAAATTGGTCGCCGCCTGCAGTCGATCCTGCCCGCCTAGACGCGGTCGTCCTTACCCACGCCCACATCGATCACACCGGCTACTTGCCGAGGCTCATCAACGACGGCTTCCGCGGGCGTGTGTACTGCACGACGGGAACCCTGGATCTTCTGCGCATTCTTCTCCCGGACTCCGGGCATCTCCAGGAGGAGGCGGCGCGCCACGCCGAAGAGCGTGGCTATGCCCACCGGCGCCCTGCCCTCCCCCTCTACACGGAGGAGGAGGCACGTGCCTGCCTTCCGTTGATCGAGGGCGTCGAGTTCGGGCTCGACTTCGCTCCGGCGCCCGGGATCTCGGCCCGATTCACTCGCGCGGGCCACATTCTTGGCTCCGCGTGCCTCCTGCTCCGAACCACAACGGAGACGATTGCATTCTCGGGAGACGTCGGGCGGCCAGAGGATCCGATCATGAGGCCGGCCGAGGCGCTTCCCGCGGCGGATTTCGTCGTCGTCGAGTCGACCTATGGAGACCGCCGCCATCCCGAGGAGTCCGTATCGGAGGCACTTGCGCGACTCGTGCATGACACGGCCGAGCGCGGCGGGACGATCGTCGTTCCGGCGTTCGCCGTCGGGCGCGCCCAGCACTTGCTCCACCTGCTGTCGGATCTCCGCCGCGAGAATCGCATCCCCGCGCTACCGGTGTTTCTCGACAGTCCGATGGCGATCGACGCGACCGACATCTTCTGCAGGCACAAGGACGATCACCGCCTGAGCGAGAGTGAATGCCACGCGATGTGCAAGGTCGCGACCTACACGCGCACCGCGGACGAATCCAAAGCGATCGATCGGCGCTCGGGGCCGATGATCGTCGTTTCCGCGAGTGGAATGGCGACGGGCGGACGGATCCTCCATCACCTGCGCCACTTCCTCCCGGACCCGCGCAACGCCGTACTGCTGGTCGGCTTCCAGGCCGCTGGCACGCGCGGGCGCTTGCTCTCCGAAGGCGCGGACGAGCTCAAGATCCACGGCCAGTACGTCTCCGTGCGCGCGCGCGTGGTTCAGATCCAAGGACTCTCCGCACACGCAGACTATGCGGAGCTCCTCGACTGGCTTAGGAAGAGCGGAGTCTCACCGCGCCGCGCTTTCGTCACGCACGGCGAGCCCGCGGCCGCGGACGCGTTCCGGAGGCGCTTGCGCGATCACCTGGGCTGGAACGCCGTCGTCCCCGAAGATGGATCGACTTGGAGTCTCGACTCTTGAGCGCGATGCCTATGCGGGTACGCGAAGAGGGAGAGGGGGCTTGTGAAGCGACGCGCACAAGCCGGCATGACAACGGCGCAGGATTTCGACCGCGTCGCTCGCACTCGATACCGGAAGGATCCTTGCCTGATCTTCGGGTGAGATCACGCCCTGCGCTCTCATCTCCGCGAGCTGGTGCATCAAGCCAGACCAGAAGCCGCCGCCGAAGAGTAGAACCGGGAAGTGTGGGATCTTGTGCGTCTGCACGAGCGTCAGCGCTTCGAACGCCTCGTCGAGTGTGCCGAAGCCGCCTGGGAAGATCAGGAATGCGCACGAGTAGCGTACGAACATCAGCTTGCGCGCGAAGAAGTACCGGAAGGGAACTTCGCGCTCTACGAACGCGTTGGTGGCCTGCTCGTTCGGCAACTCGATCGTCAATCCAACGCTGACCCCGCCTCCTTCGCGGCATCCGCGGTTCGCGGCCTCCATCACGCCGGGGCCTCCGCCGGTCAACACGTTGAAGCCAGTGCGCGCCACTTCCCGTGCGACGGCCAAGGCCTCGGCGTAGACGGCATCATCCTGTCTCGCTCGCGCTGAACCGAAGATCGCAACAGCCGGCTCGATGCCGTGGAGCAGCGCGAATCCGCGCTCGAGCTCCGCTTCGATCCGCCTGACGCGCATGTGGTCGTCGCGCGCCGCCCCCCAACCGATACTCTCCAACGCCTCCGGAGAGGCGGCGTTCGCTTCACTCACCGCCGCTACTACGGGGCCAGATGCCCGAGGGTGACAACTGCGGTCACCATTGGCCGGCCAGTGCCGTACGAAGGAGGGCGTGCACCCTCGAGCGCCCCACACAGCCGGCCTCGACCTGGATCGGCCCGCCCCTATCCAGCTGGTGATCTTCGGTGGGCGTGGCGAGCTCGCGCGTCACAAGCTGGTCCCGGCGCTCGTGCGGCTGGCGGCGGACAACGCGGTGAGACCGGAAGAGCTGACCATCGTCGCGGTCGCACGCACCCCTGAAAGCGACGAGTCGTTCCGCGGCACGCTCGCCGGTGCTCTACCGGCGGGCGCGCGCGAACCGTTCGCGATTCTGGCACCGCGCATCTTCTATCGCCGCGCCGACGTCCGCGACCGCTCCGCCTTGCTCTGGCTGGGACGGGAGCTCGATCAGCTCGCACAGGAACGACCCTGTGGACGGCTGCTCTACCTCGCGCTTGCCCCGGATCTCTTGGTAGGCACGGTCGCAAACGTCTCCGCGGCGGGACTGCTCGACATGCGCGAAGGAGAGCGCGTCGCGTGGCGGCGACTCTTGATCGAGAAGCCGTTCGGAAGCGACCTCGCGAGCGCGCAGACCCTGAATCGCGACCTCCACGAGAAGCTGCGCGAGGATCA
>CAZMKX010000609.1:0-2918 GCA_964566375.1 uncultured Myxococcales bacterium | reverse complement strand
GAGATCACCGCGATCGGCATCGAGCTCGGCTTCGACGGCGACGAGATCGCAGCGATCCGCGCGGCGTACCGCGATCAGCTCTCCGTGCTGAAGGATCCGAAGAAGTGAGATCCCGGGCGGTGCTCTTCGACTTCGGAGGCACGCTCTACGACTACCGCTGTTTCGCGCGCGCCGAGGCCGAGAGCCTCGCCGCGCTCGCCGGCTGGGCGGGCGTTCGCGCGGCGCCTGCCGAGCTCGCGCGCGCACAGCGCGACGCGATGAAGGCCGTCTTCGCTCGCTACCGCGAGCGGGACTTCTACCTGCACAAGGACCTGTTCGAGGACGCGCTTCGCGCGACGCTCGCGCGTTTCGGCGCCGAAGCCGACGCCGGTCTGCTCGCGCGCTACCGGGAGCGCCAATGGAGCGCGCACGCCCGCGACTTCGAACTGCGGCCAGGCGTACGCGAAACGCTCGCCGAGCTGCGCGCGCGCGGGCTTCACCTGGGCCTGGTGTCGAACATCGACGACGACCAGCTCGAGCACCTGCTCGAGGTCGCGGGCGTGCGCGGAGACTTCGACTCGGTGCTGTCGAGCGAGGCCGCCGGCGTGTGCAAGCCCGCCCCCGGGATCTTCCGCGAGGCGATTCGGCGCGCGGGCTGCGCAGCGAACGAGGCGCTCTTCGTCGGTGACTCCGTCTTCCACGACGTCGCGGGCGCGAACCGGCTCGGCCTGCGCTCGGTGCTGATCTGGCACGCCGAGGATCGCGACCCGCCCGATTCCGAGCCGAAGCCCGCGCACGTGATCCGGCGTTTCGACGAGCTGCTGGAGGTGTGTCGATGACCTATCTCGCCATTGGAATGGCGGCCGGCGTCCTCTCCGGCCTCTTCGGGATCGGTGGCGGCGTGCTGATCGTGCCTGCGCTGATCCTCCTCACCGGGATGACGCCGGCGCGCGCGACCGGGACCTCGCTGGCGTCGCTTCTGCTTCCCGTCGGTGCGCTGGGCGCCTGGGAGTTCTGGCGGAAGAGCGACGTCCACGTCGGCGCGGCGCTCCTGATCGCGCTGGGACTCTTCGTCGGCGCGTGGCTCGGAGCGAAGCTCGGCACGCAGCTTCCGGCGCGCGAGCTGCAGCGCGCCTTCTCGCTCTTCCTGGTCGCCGTCGCCGCGCACCTTTGGTGGGCGGCCTGAGCGATGGCCCCGCCGATCGACGTCGCGCGGATCGGCGAGGACGTGCCTCTTCTCGAGGGGCTGCGCACGGCGCGGGCGATCCGGCGGCTCCGGCCGGATCCGGTTCCGCGCGAGCTCGTGCGCAAGGTGTGCGAGGCGGGCACGTTCGCGCCGAGCGGCGGGAACCGGCAGCCGTGGGTCTTCATCGCCGTGACGGATCCCGAGCGCCGCGCCTGGGTCGCCGAGCGCTATCGCGCGGGCTTCCACGCGTACATCGCTCCGGCGCTCGAGGCCGCGAAGAGCTCGAGCTATCCCGAGGCGGGCCGGCGCAACATGCGCGCGGCGCTCTTTCTCGCCGACCATCTGCACGAGGCGCCCGTACACTTGTTCGTGGCGGGCTGGACGCGCCGCGGCGAGCCGCAGGGACAGGCCCTCTTTCCGTGCATCCAGAACGTGCTGCTCGCCTGTCGCGCCGTCGGGCTCGGTGCGTCGCTCACGACGCTCCACCGAAGCTTCGGCGACGAGTGCGATCGCTGGCTCGGGCTGCCCGAGGCGTGCCCGACGATCGCGCTCCTTCCGATCGGCTGGCCCGTCGGCAGGCACGGACGGCCGCCTCGCCGTTCCGTCGACGAGAGCCTGCATTGGGAGCGCTTCAGCGAGCGGGAGCGCGCAGAACGATCTCGGTGATCTCGGCCGGCGCGAAGAGCCGCATCGGCGGACCCCAGAAGCCGGTGCCCCGACTCACGTAGAGCTCCGCGTCCCGGCGCGAATGCCGGCCCTCGACGAACGGCGTGACCAGGCGGACGAGCCAGCGGAAGGGCCAGATCTGTCCGCCGTGAGTGTGCCCCGAGAGCTGCAGGTCGACACCGCTCCGTGACGCGCGCTTGAACGTGCCCGGATCGTGCGCCATCAGCAGGACCGGAAGCGCGGGATCGCGGCCCTCGAGCGCCTTCGGCAGATCCTCGCGCTGGACGCCGTCGAAGCCGCCGCGGTGGTCGTCGACACCGGCCAGCACGAAGCTCGCGCCCGCGGACTCGATCCGGACGTGGCGGTTGCGCAGCGGCACGAGGCCGAGCTTCGCCACGACCTCCGTCCAGTCGTCGGCGCCGGAGTAGTGGTCGTGGTTGCCCGTGACGAAGTAGACCCCGTGACGCGCGCGCAGGTCGCCGAACGGCGCGACCTCGTCCGCGAGCAGCCGCGCGCTCCCGTCGACGAGATCGCCCGTCACGCAGATCAGGTCGGGCGCGAGCGCGTTCACCCGCTCGGTGAGGTGGCGCGCGAACCGTCGGTCGAGCAGCGGCCCGATGTGAATGTCGCTGATCTGGACGACCCGGAAACCGTCGAGCGCTCCCGGCCAGCGCGCGAGCGCGATCTCGACGCGCGCGAGTCGCGGCGGCCGAAGCCCGCGGTGGAGGGCGAGCGCTCCCGCCACGCCGACGATGGCGAGGGTGAGCGCCGCCTGCGCGCGCGACGCCGACGTCGCCTCGGGAAGCACACCACCCGCCGCCCACGCCGCGCCCCCCGCGAGGGAGTGCAGCAGATCGCCCGCGGCGAGCGTGACGAGAAGCAGGAACGCGAAACCCATCCAGAGCGACGCCGGCCAGCCGACGAGCCGGTTCCACGGCGGCCGGATCGCGCGCTCCGCGATCGGCTGCGCCACGAGCGAGACGAGACCCAGGCCGATGGCCGCGAGCGCGATCTCGCGCAGCGGCGAGCCGAGCTCCGGATCCAGCACGAGGCGCTGCGCGATGTAGAAGTGCCCGCCGAGCAGGAT
>CAZMKX010000608.1:0-2925 GCA_964566375.1 uncultured Myxococcales bacterium | reverse complement strand
GCTTCGGTCACCAGGTGGCGACGGACTACCTCGACCGCTTCCTGCGCGCGATGCCCACGAAGTACGGGCTCGAGGTGATCGATCCCGAGCTCGCCTGCGCGCCGTTCAGCTCCGACGACGGGCGCGCGTACTACGCAGCGATGTGTTGCGCGGCGAACATGGCGTTCGCCAACCGCCAGGTGATCCTGCACCGCATCCGCGAGGTCTTCGCCGAAGTCTTCGGCCGACCGGCCGAGACGCTCGGCCTGTCGACGGTCTACGACGTCGCGCACAACACCGCCAAGCTCGAGATGCACGCCGTCGGTCACCGCGAGCGGCGGCTGCTCGTGCACCGCAAGGGCGCGACGCGCGCGTTTCCACCGGGGCACCCGGAGCTCCCCGCCGAGTACCGCAAGACCGGACAGCCCGTGATCATCGGCGGGAGCATGGAGACCGGCTCGTACCTGCTCGCGGGTCTCGCGACGGGAGGTGCGAGCTTCCACAGCACCGCGCACGGAAGCGGCCGCACGATGAGCCGGACGAAGGCGCGCAAGCTCGTGCGCGGTGGCGAGCTGCAACGCGCGATGCGCGAGCGCGGGATCATCGTTCGCGCCGCGTCGATGAGCGGCCTCGCCGAGGAGGCAGGCCTCGCGTACAAGAGCGTGGACGAGGTGGCCGAGGCGACCGAGCTCGCCGGACTGTCGCGCCGCGTCGCGCGGCTGACGCCCGTCGGAAACGTGAAGGGATGACGCGCGAGCCTCGCTTTCGCTTCCTCGACGACGTCACGAGCGACCTCACGTTCGAGGCGTCCGGCGAGACGCTCGACGACGTCTTCGTGGCCGCGTCCGAAGCGCTTCTCGCCGTCGCGGTCGAGCGGCCGGAGGCGGTGCGGGATCTCGTCGAGCGGCGCGTCGCGCTCGAGGATACCCGGCTCGACTGGCTTCTCCGCCGCTTCCTCTCCGAGCTCGTCTACCTGCTCGACACGGAGCATCTGGTGCTGCGCGCGCGGCGCGTCGAGGTGCGCGGCGACGCGCCGCATCTGAGGCTCGAGGCGACGTTCGTCGGTGAGGCGCTCGACCGCGCGCGCCACGTCGCTGCCAACGACGTGAAGGCGGTCACCGCCTACGGACTGTCGGTCGCCCGCGATCCGCACGGCGCCTGGCGCGCCCGGGTCACTCTCGACGTCTGAACGAGGCCGCCCGACACCAGGCGGAGTCGGGCACGTCGATGGTCACGAGCTCGCTCGAGCGGGCTGGCACGCCGATTGCTCGCTGGAGGGCATGGCCGCGGACCGACGTGCGAAGGTGCTGGTCATCGACGACGACGTGGCGATGCGCGACATGGTCGCGTGCATGCTGGAGACGTGCGGCCTCGAGGTTCAGCCCGTCGCCGATGCAGACGAGGCGCTCTTCGCGCTGCAGGCGCATCCGTACGATCTCGTGGTCTCCGACATCTACATGCCGCGCCGCGACGGCTTCGAGGTCGCGCGCGCGGCGCGGCGCATCCGGCCCTCGACGTCGATCGTGCTGATGAGCTCGTTCGGCAGCGAGGCGACGCGAAGCGAGAGCGAGGCCGCGGGAGCGGACGCCTTCGTCTCGAAGCCGTTCTCGATCGCGCAGCTTCGCGAGGCCGTGCGTGCGGCGCTCGCGAAGCACGCGAAGGCTAGCGCTCCCAGCTGACGCGGAGCAGGTCGCCTTCCTGCGCCCACGGCGCGTGCAGCGTGCCGCGGTACGCGTGGAAGAGGGCGACGCCGATCGCGTGCGCGAGGTGGACGTCCGTCGTCGTGACGACGACCTCGCCCCCGGCGTCGCGGATCTCGATCAGCCGGTTCAGCGGGTGAGAGGCCTTCTCCTTGGCCTCCAGGTTGCGGACGACGCCGAGGATCTCGTCGCGATGGGCGCGCGCGAAGTCGCCGCGCAACGTGACCTCGCCCGCCGGGTACTTGTCGCGGATCCGCTGACAGGCCGGGCAGAGCTCCTTGCGGGTGCCCGTCGGCTTGGCCATGGCGGCCCAGCGCCAGCGGCCGCCGCGGAAGATGGCCTTGCAGCCCGGGCACACCGTCACGTCGGGGAGCTTCGTCGCGACCTTCTTCACCTTCTTGCGGTAGGTGTCGCCCTGCGCCTCCCGCCGCGCCGGCTGCGGCCGACCCCCGCGCTTTCCGGCCAGTTCCTTCTTCGGCTGCTTGCTCTTCAAGTCGACTGCTCCTGTTTCTCTAGGCCATCTCGGGCATGCCCGGACCGTGCTCGGCGGGCTTCTCTTCGATCTCGGTCAGCGTTCCCTCGGCGAGCAGCAGGACGCCAGCCACCGAGACGGCGTTCTCGAGCGCCGAGCGCACGACCTTCGCGGGGTCGATGATACCCGCCTCGACCAGATCCACGAACTGACCCTTCGCGGCGTCGAAGCCGTGGGCGCCCTGGCCGGCGCGCATGCGGTCGACGATCACGCCGCCGTCGAGGCCGGAGTTGACCGCGATCTGGCGCGTCGGCGCCTCGAGCGCCTTGCGCAGGATGCGCACGCCCGTCGCCTCGTCGCCCTCGGACTCCTGTTCGAGCTTGGCGACCGCATCGATCGCGCGCAGCAGCGAGAGCCCGGCGCCGGGCACCACGCCCTCGGCGACGGCGGCCTTCGTGGCACTGATCGCGTCGTCGAAGGCCTCCTTGCGGCTCTTCATCTCCGCTTCGGACGGCGCCCCGACCCGGATCAGCGCCACGCCGCCGGCGAGCTTCGCCAGGCGCTCCTCGAGCTTCTCGCGGTCGTAGTCCGATTTCACGTCCGCGATCTGCCGGCGCAGCTCGTCGCAGCGGCCGTCGATCGCCTTCGCGTCGCCGCCACCGCCGATGATCGTGGTCGAGTCCTTGTCGATCACGACCCGCTTGGCGTGGCCGAGCTGCGTGAGCTCGAGGTTCTCGAGCTTCATGCCGAGCTCCTCGGCGACGAGCGTCCCGC
>CAZMKX010000607.1:0-2930 GCA_964566375.1 uncultured Myxococcales bacterium | reverse complement strand
AGCTTGCCGTCGTCCCAGCGCAGCTTGTCGGAGCCGGGATACTTCGCGATGTCGCGCTGCACGTTCTGGATGCGCTCCTCCGTCGCGGGATGGCTCGAGAGGAACTGCGGGCCGTTGAACTCGCCGGCCTCGCGCTGGAGCGTCTCGAACATCGTCACCATGCCCTCGGGATTCCAGCCCGCGTGCACCATCGTCTCGACGGCGAGCGCATCGGCCTCGCGCTCGGCGTCGCGCGTGTAGGTGTTCATGTACGCCTTGCCGGCCACCGAGCTGGCGAGCCCGCCCGCGTTCGCGAGATAGGGATTTCCGGTCAGGACCGCGATGATGAAGTAGAAGACGTTCGCCACGAAGCCGGTGTTGCGACCGCGGTTGGCCATCTTGGCGACGTGGCGCGCGGTGACGTGTCCCATCTCGTGTGACAGAACGCCCGCGAGCTCCGCCGAGTTCTTCACCGCAGCGATCAGTCCCGTGTTCACGTACATCGCGCCGCCGGGAATCGCGAAGGCGTTCAGCTGCTCGTCCTCGATCACGTAGAAGCGGAACTCGAACGGCGACGGCCGCGCAGCCTTGGCCAGGCTCTCGCCGAACTTGCGCACGTAGGCCACGGTCACCGGGTCGCGCACGAAGGTCAGCTCCTTGCGGAGCTGCGCCTGGTACTGCGCGCCCATCTGCTTCTCTTCCTGGACGGAGAGCGTCCCGCACGCGCTGAGCGCGAGCGCGAGCGCGCAGATTCCGACCGAGGTCGCGAGTCGGTGCACGGTTCCTCCTCTAGGCCTGGGCCAGACCCTGGCGAAGCGTGGCGATGACGGAGCGGATGACGGCCACCACCGCCGAGTCGAAGTGGACGTTGTCGACGATCGGCAGCGCGTGACGCTCGGCCTCGGCCAGGAGGTACGTCTGGATCGCCAGGATCTCCTCGAAGTGCTCGAGGTACCGATCGGCCGATCGACCCCGCGCCTTGGCCGATCGCGCGGAGAATCGGCTGCGATAGGCGTCGGGATCGAGCGTGCCGGTCATGATGAACGACACGTGCGCGCGGTCGGTGTAGCGGGCGAGATCGAGCATTCCCGGCACCAGGTTCGCGCCCTCGATCAGCATGCTGGTGTTCTCCTCGACGGCGCGGTCGAGGAGCGCGTGCACGCCAACGGCGATCTTCTGCGCCTGCTCGCGGAAGCCCACCACGACGGGCTCGCCGATCGTCGTGCTCGCGCGCGGCAGCGCCAGGTGCGCGTCGAAGGTCGAGCAGTGGATCTCGGGCATCAGGTCGGGCGAGAACATCAGGCGCATGATCTGGCGGATCGAATCGGTGCCGATCACGCGCGGAATCTCGAGCCGCCGCGCGACCTCGATCGCGATCGACGTCTTGCCCGAGCCGGTCGCGCCGCCGAGCAGGACCAGGCTCGGCTTTCCGTCGTCGCGCGCGTTCCGCCAGATGCGGTAGCGCGTGGCCGGCCCGGCGCCGTAGGTGCGCTCGAGCGTCTCGGCCACCAGGTCGCGGAGCTCCGTGCGGTCGATCGTGCGCAGGCCCTGGCGGAGCAATCGCGCCTCGATCTCGCGCGCGGCATCGTGCGCGGCGTCGGGCTCGAGGCCCGCGCCCATCAGCGAGACGGCCAGGATTCCCTTCGAGAACGGGCTGCCGCTGCCGGTCTCTTCGAGCACGCGCGGCGGCTCGCTGCTCGCGGGCGAGACACGCGCGTCGAGGTCGTAGCGATCGTCCAGCAGCTCGTCGACGAGCCTCGAGAGCTCGCCGACGAGAACCTGCCGACGATCGGCGATGCGGTCGCGTATGGCCGTCGCCGTCTCCAGCGCGACATCGAAGGGCACACCGCGCGAGACGAGCGACTGCACCAGGATGCCGCGCATGAAGGGCCGCGGTCCTTCCGAACCGACGACGACCAGAAGTGTCTGTTCCACGGACGCTTGGACGTTATCAAATGGCCATCTGACCAGCGAGCACACGCAGCGCGACACCGTGTCGAACCCCTCGGCCGGAGACGGCGAAGCCCGTCGCGCGAAGGCGCGCGAGCACGCCCTCGAGCACCAGAAGCCCCGCCACGATCACGTCGGCGCGGCCGGGCTCGAGGCCGGGCAGCCGCTTGCGCTCGGCGACACCGAGCCGTGCCAACCGGGCGATCCAGGCTTCGAGCTGCGCCGAGGTGAGCGCGAAGCCCTCGACGCGTTCGTCGTCGTACACAGCGAGCTCGAGCTCGAGCGCGGCGAGCGTGGTCGCCGTCCCCGCGACGGCCACCACTGCCGCGTCGCCCGGCATTCCGTGCGGCAGCGCGCGCCCGAGCGGCTCCGACGCACGGCGAACCGCCTCGCGGACGCGCGCCAGGTCGGGGTCCGGCACGGGATGCGCGGGCAGCTCGGCCTCGGTGAGCCGGACGCTGCCCAGCGGCAGCGAGAGACCGGAGATCCGATCTCCCGCACGCTCGCGCCAGGCGACTTCTGTGCTTCCGCCGCCGACGTCGATCACGGCCAGCGCGCCGTGGGCGTGCCCGATCCGCTTCCGTGTCGCCTCGACGGCGACCTCGGCCTCCTCGTCGCCGCTGAGCAGCCGTGCGGCATCCACGAGGCCATCCCGGACGAGGTCGGCGAGGAACGCCTCGCCGTCGCGCGCCCTGCGCAGCGCCTCGGTGCCGACGGCGACCAGCCGCTCGACGCCGTCGGCGCGGGCCTGCGCGGCGAACTCCGCCACCGCTTCGCGCGTGCGCGCGGCGGCCTCGGACGCGAGCGCCCCGCTCGTGAACACTCCCTGTCCGAGACGCGTGATCCGCGAGGTGTCGCGGATCACACGGCCTTCGGCGTCCATCACCAGCAGAAGCGCAGTGTTCGAGCCGAGATCGAGCACGCCGATGCGCATCGGTCGCCGCGCTCCGAAGTTGGCCATCGGTTTCTCCTGCTGCTACGTTTCGCTTCGTTCGAATGGG
>CAZMKX010000606.1:0-2935 GCA_964566375.1 uncultured Myxococcales bacterium | reverse complement strand
CGAGGTCCTGGAAGAGGCGAACTCGGCACTTCGCGAGGCGATGCTCCACGCGGAGCAGACCACGCGCGTGAAGAGCGAGTTCCTCGCCAACGTGAGCCACGAGATCCGCACGCCGATGACGTCGATCCTCGGCTTCACCGAGGAGCTGCTCGATCAGGCGGAGAGCGCGTCGGCAGGGCCCGAGACCGTCGACGCGCTGCGCACGATCCAGCGCAACGGGGACTTCCTGCTGACGCTCCTGAACGACATCCTCGACCTGTCGAAGATCGAATCGGGGCGGCTCGAGCTCGAGCGCGTCGGCTACTCACCGATCTCGATCGTGCGCGACGTCTCGCGTCTGATGCGCGTGCGCGCCGAGAGCAAGAACGTCCAGTTCCAGGTCGAGTTCGTGTCGGAGCTCCCGGCGCGCATCGAGGGCGATCCGACGCGCGTGCGACAGGTACTGATCAACCTGATCGGGAACGGCATCAAGTTCACCGAGGTCGGCACGGTGCGGCTGCGCACCTGGCTCGACGACGCGCCGGGCGGAGGGCGGATCGTCTTCGAGGTCAGCGACACGGGCATCGGCATCTCGACGGCCGAGCGCGCGCGGCTCTTCCGCCCGTTCCGTCAGGCCGACAGCTCTACCACGCGTCGCTACGGGGGAACCGGGCTCGGGCTCACGATCTCGAAGCACCTGTGCGAGCTGATGGACGGCGCGATCGAGTTCGAGAGCGAGCCCGGGCGCGGCACCACGGTGCGCGTCTCGCTCCCCACCGGCTCTCTCGCGGGCGTGGAGCGCGTGCTCGCCACGGAGGAGCTCACCGACACGCCGCGAACCGGCGCGCTGAGAAGCACGCCGACGCTTTCGGGCCGCGTGCTTCTGGTCGAGGACGGCGCCGACAACCAGCGGCTGATCCGGCTCCTGCTCGCGAAGCTCGGGCTCGAGGCCGACGTGTGCGAGAACGGCCAGCAGGGTGTGGAGCGCGCACTCGCCGCGCGCGAGGCCGGCCATCCCTTCGACCTGATCCTGATGGACATGCAGATGCCCATCATGGACGGCTACACCGCGACGCGCATCCTGCGCCGGCGCGGCTACACCGGGCCGATCGTCGCGCTGACCGCGCACGCCATGCACGCCGAGCGCGGACGCTGCCTGGCCGCCGGCTGTGACGACTTCGCCACCAAGCCCGTCGATCGCGAGAGCTTCTTCGCGCTTCTCGGCTGCTACCTCCGCGCGCGGAAAACGGGCGCGGAGGCGGAGGTCTAGCGTGGGGAAGGCCAAGGGGATGGCGCTGCTCGGGTCGGTCAAGTACCTGCGCAGCCGGCGCGAGGAGGCTCGCGGCGTCCTGCCGCCCGCGCTCCACCACTACCTGGACGATCGCATCCGCTCGTCCGGCTGGTACCCCGAGGCGGACATGCTCGAGCTCATCCGCGCCACCGCGCGCCTGGTCCCGGGGCCCACCGATCAGGTGCTCGAGATCATGGGCGAGTCGAGCGCGCGCGAGCACGCCGACGTCTACGGCGACCTGCTCACCGGCTCGTCGACGAGCCGGGCGTTTGCGCTCTGGTCGACGCAGCACGATACCGGTGAGCTCCAGATGATCGAAGAGGCGCCCACGCGTCTGCGACTCGAGATCACCGGTTACGCGGATCCGTCGCGCGAGATGTGTCTGGTCACGCAGGGCTACATCAAGGGCGTGCTGGTGATGAACGGCTTCACCGATCTCGCCGTCGAGAAGCTCGCCTGCAGCCTCTGGGGCGACGATCGCTGCACCTGGCGCGCATCGTGGAAGCGAGCCGACGACTGACGCGCAGCCGGCCCGCGCTTCACTGATCGACGTCGATTTCCGATGGCATCGACATGGGGCGGGTGAAGGGCGCGACGCTGCTGGGCGCGGTGAAGTTCCTGAAGTCCCGCCGCCCGGATGCCGCAAGGCTTCTTGCCCCCGGCCACCTCCACTACCTCGACGACACGATCAAGACGTCGGCCTGGTATCCGCTCGTGGATCTGCTCGCGCTCGTCGGCGTCGCAGCGGACCTGCTCGGAAACGCGCGCGAGCAGGCGTTCGAGTTCATGGGCGAATTCGCCGCGCGCGCGCACGCGGACCTCTACGGCGATCTGCTGAAGGGCGTCGGCTCGAACAGCCGCGTCTTCGCGCTCTGGTCGACGCAGTTCGACGCCGGCCGCATGCAGCGCACGAGCGAGGCGCCGGGCCGTGTGCGCGTGGAGCTGCAGGACTTCGCGAGCCCGAGTCCCGAGCTCTGCCGCCTGATCCGCGGCTACATCAAGGGCACGCTGGGCCTGAACGACGTCGAAGACGTGGCCGTGGAGGAGCTCAGCTGCACGACGCGCGGAGACCGTCTCTGCGCCTGGCGCGCGAGCTGGAAGCGAAGCGACGACTGAGCGGAGCGGGGCGGGTCAGGCCGATCCGCCGCCGTACACGTTGATCTTCTCGCCCGTGATGTAGCTCGCGCGCTCCGACACCAGAAAGCGTACCGCGTTCGCGATGTCCTCGGGCTGGCAGACGCGGCCGAACGGCATCGCGGCGTCGAGCTCGTGGATGTCCTTCACGCCCATCGTCGCCTTCGCCAGGCGCACGCCCATGTCGGTCTCGACCAGGCCGGGAGCGACGATGTTCACGTGGATGCCGTGCTTCTTCTCCTCCTTCGCGAGCGTGAGCGCCAGCGCCTCCATGCCCGCCTTGCCCACGTTGTAGGGCGCACCGCCGCCGGCCATGCCGAGCGTCGCTACCGACGAGATCATCACGATGTCGCCGCGGGGGCGCGTGCGCATCTTCGGGATCACGAGCTGCGAGAGGTAGAAGGGGCCGAAGGTGTGGGTGCGCACGACGCGCTCGAACTCGAGCGGGTCGGTGTTCTTGACGGTGTTTCCGCGGCTCGCGATCCCGGCATTGTTCACCAGGATGTCGACGAAGCCGAAGTCGCGCTCGGC
>CAZMKX010000605.1:0-2936 GCA_964566375.1 uncultured Myxococcales bacterium | reverse complement strand
TCCGTGACCGTTCCCGACCTGATCAAGGAAGGGCGCCGCTGCATCATCTTCGACAACCGCGGCGCGGGTCAGAGCGACGATCCGGGTGGACCGTTCACGACGGCAGAGATGGCGGAGGACGCGCGCGCGCTGCTCGATCACCTCGAGCTTCCGCGCGCGCACGTGCTCGGCGGATTCCTGGGCGGGATGATCGCGCAGGAGCTCGCGCTCGCGCACCCCGAGCGCGTCGCGTCGCTGATCCTGGTGGGAACCTACGCGCGTGCCGACGCGAAGCGCCGCGCGGTGCTCGACCTGTGGAAGAGCATGGTCGAGCTGAAGGTGCCCGCGGAGCTGCGAATCAAGAAGCGCCTCTGCTGGACGCTCGGCGACGCGACCATGGAGCAGGAAGACCTGGTCGAGGCGATGTGGCGCTTCTACCTGCGCGACGACCTGCCGATGGACGATCGCGTCTTCGTCCGCCAGGCCGAGGCTTGCATCGCGCACGACGCGCTCGACCGGGTCGAGCGCATCGCCGCGCCGACGCTCGTCGTCTGCGGCGAAGGCGACATCCTGACCCCGCCCGTCCTCTCGCGACAGCTCGTGTCGAGAATCAAGGACTCGCGCCTCGTGCTCCTGCCGAATGCCGGACACCTGGTCGCAGCCGAGCTCGCGCCGCGTTTCAACCGACTCGTGAGCCGCTACATGGTCGAGCAGGAGCGGACGGAAGCCGAGCGAAATCAAGAGCCACCTGCGCCGCTCCGATAAGCCCGACGCGCAATCCAGCGACGGAGGCCTCGGCGCGTGGGCGAAATCGGCTTGGTCTGCCTGGTCCTCTACACCGTGACGAGCCTCGTGGTCGGCACTCGCTTGATCGCGCGCGCGCGCAAGTCGCGCGGCTGGCCCGAGCTGTTGATGGGCCTCACGTACACCGCTGCGCCGGGGCTCGGCTACCCGCTCCTGATCACCGCGCCGCTCTGGGGCGCGCGCGACGCGTCCCTCGCGGCGAGCATCGCGGGCGAGCTGCTGGTGATGTTCGGCTGCAGCGCGTTCATGCTCTTCAACGCCAAGGTGTTCCGGGCGTCCGCCGGCTGGGCGATGTCGATGGCGTACGTCGGCGTCAGCGTGATCCTCGCCGGCGGCTGCGCCGTGATCCTCGCGCACCTCTCCACGACCGACGTCGCGCTGATCGCGGAGCGCTCGCGCGGCGGAACGGCGGCGATGCTGACCGCGCTCGGCGGCGGCTATGCGTGGACCGCGTTCGAGGGCATCCGCTATCACCGCATGCTTCGCAAGCGCATCGCGCTCGGGCTCGCCGAGCCGATCGTGGCGAACCGCTTCCTGCTCTGGGCGATGGCCGGGATCGTGGCGACTGCGTGGAACTGCGTCTCGAGCTACTACCTGATCGTCGGCGCGAACATCGGAACGCATCCCGTTCCGCTGCTCGCGACGTCGCTCGGCGGGCTAGTGAGCGCCGTGCTCCAGATCCTGATCTTCATGCCGCCCACGCGCTACGTGCGCTGGATCGAGCGCGACCGCGAGGCGCGCGCGATGGCGACGGCCTGACGATGGCCGGCTCGGTCGCGTTCGAAGCCGCCTGCGCCGAGCTCGAGCGGTCCACCAAGATGGACCGCTGGGCGGCGCGGGGAACGCTGCAGCTCACGCTCATGGACGCGGGCCTCGAGACGTCGAGCGTCACTGCGTCACAGCTCGGTGTCGTGATCGAGCGACTCCTGCCCAAACAGCTCCAGTCGCAGAAGATCGCCGACCCCGGAGCCGTCTGTTCGGGGCTCCGCGCCGCGCTCTCGACCGTCGACGAGAGCGGCGCGAAGGAGAGCGCCGAGACCGTCTTCTCGCGACTCGGCGGCTGATTCGCACCGCCGCCCGGGCGCCTACGGTGCTTCGGGAAGCGCGAGTACTTCCGAGGGCGTGGGCATCGCGACGGCCGCGCCGCGCCGCAGCGTAGCCGCCGCGCCCGCGCGCACGGCTTCGCGCAGCGCGCTCGAGAGTGACTCGCCGCGCGCGAGCGCGACGGCCAACGCGCCATTGAATGCGTCGCCCGCGCCGGTCGTGTCGAGCGGACGCACGCGCGGCGCCGCCACGTGCTCGAAGCCGGTCGCGTGCGCCCAGACGCAGCCGTGCTGCGCGAGCGTCACGACCACGTCTCCGCCCGAGCGCGCCTGAAGTCGCGCGCCGGCGTGAGCGGCGGACTCGACGTCGCGGATCTCGAGTCCCGTAAGCAGCTCCGCCTCGCTCTCGTTGGGCGTCAGCACGTCGACGAGCGCCAGCGTCGCGTCCGAGAGCTCGCGCGCGGGCGCGGGGTCGAGCACGGTTCGCGCGTGGTGCGCGCGCGCGAGCGAGAGCGCTTCGTCGACCGTCTCGGGCGGCAGCTCGAGCTGGACGAGCAGCACGCCCGAGGCACGGAAGGCGGTGATCGCGTCGCGCACGTGCGCGGGCGTCACCGCGCGATTCGCGCCGGCGTCGACCGCGATCTGGTTCTGCCCGGTAGACTCGTCGACCGTGATCAGCGCGGTTCCCGTGCGCTGTCCGGCCAGCCGTTCGACGTGCGTCACGTCCACGCCTGCCTCGCGCAGCGCATCGAGCGGCACGTGGGCGAACGCGTCGTCGCCGACGCGCCCGACCATGTGAATGCGGCCACCGAGTCGCGAAGCGGCGATCGCCTGGTTCACGCCCTTGCCACCGGCGCCGAGCGCGAGCCCGGTCGCGCGTAGCGTCTCGCCGGGCCGCACGAAGCGCGGCACACGCAGCGAGAGGTCGACGTTCAAGCTGCCCACCACGACGATGTCGCGCATCCGCCTTCAGGTAGTCCGCGCCGACGGCAGCGGCAAGGGATGGCGCTTGGAGTCGCGGCGCCGCGGCGGTACACAGTGGGGGTGAGCAGCCCGAGCATCGTCGAGGTCGCGGTTCCCGTCCCCGTGGACGAGACCTTCGACTACGCG
>CAZMKX010000604.1:1849-2936 GCA_964566375.1 uncultured Myxococcales bacterium | reverse complement strand
GACGCCGCGGCGCGCCAGCGTCGTCGCCACGGAGCGATCGAGGAAGGCCGACGTCAGCTCGATCGCATGGCTTGGCACCACGCGGAAATAGAGCTCGTTGAACCAGCAAGAGCGCCAGGCGTACCAGGGCCCTTCCTCGACGACCGCGTGATCGTGGATGCAGTACCGCTTCGCCAGCTCGAAGGTGCCGTCGGTGAACTGGTACATGCCGACGGCGCTCGAGGCCGGCCGGTACAGCTCGAACGGGTGGAGCGCCCACGACCAGCGCCAGTAGGTGCGCACCACCGGGTTGCCTCCGCCCTCCACTTGCGCCATCGCCGCGAGGAACTCGGCGGTGATCACGGGCGTCGCGTGGCGGCGGAAGAGGTGCGCGTAGGCGTCCCACGTCTCGGCCGGCGTCTTGTAGAGCGTGGCGCTGAGCGGGAAGAAGAGCTCGGTCGGCTTGCGCACCAGTTGATAGGTCAGGTTTGCCGAGGCCCAGACGAGCGCGAGCCCCCCGAGGGCGGCCACGAGCTGCGTGTGGCGCGGCAGCCGCCGGAAGGTCTTCAGCCAGCGGCGTCGCCGGCGGGCGGTCGGCCAGAGTCGGCGCAGCCGACGGCGGAGCCGCCGCGCGCGTGCGCGGAGTCTGCGTCGCCAGGGCGCTGGAGCGGATCGTCGGGCCAAGCAGGTCTCCCGGAGCGGAGAGAAGAGTAGAATCGCGGGCCGGAGGTCGCCCCGTGTCCAACCCCGTCCAGCTCTCGCTCGTCGAGCTCACCGCCGCGCTCCAGGCGAAGAAGCTCTCGCCGGTCGAGCTGATGCAGGCCGTGCTCGAGCGCATCGACGCCGTGAATCCGACCCTGAACGCGGTCGTGGCCATGTTCCCGCGCGATGCCCTGCTCGCACAGGCGCGCGAGGCCGAGGCGCGCATCGCGCGCGGCAACGCGCGTCCGCTCGAGGGCGTGCCGCTCGGCGTGAAGGACCTGGAGGATTGTGCCGGGCTCGTCACCTCGCACGGCTCGATCCCGTACAAGGAAAACCTGGCGACGCACGACTCGGTGCAGGTCGCGCGGCTGCGCGGCGCGGGCGCGATCCCGGTTGGCAAGACCAA
>CAZMKX010000604.1:0-1749 GCA_964566375.1 uncultured Myxococcales bacterium | reverse complement strand
GGACCGCTCACCAAGACCGTCGCCGACAACGCGCTGTATCTCGACGTGACCGCCGGCTACGCGCCCGAGGATCCGAGCTCGCTGCCGCATCCGGGCTTCTCGTACCAGGCGAAGCTCGCCGACGGCGTGCCTCGCAAGCTGCGCATCGCCTACTCGCCGGACCTCGGCTACGCGACCGTGCAGTCCGACATCGCCGAGGCGGTCTACGACGGCGTGAAGCTGTTCGAGCGGCTCGGCCACGAGGTCGTCGAGATCAAAGGCGGCCCGCCGAAGATGGGCCACGCCTGGGGAATGTGGGGCGCGTTCGAGCTCGGCGCCGCGAACCTGCACCTCCTGCCCGCGCGCGAGGCGGACTTCAGCCGCTCGGTGCTGGCGTCCATGAAGCTCGCCTGGGACATGACGCCGGAGTGGTTCAGGGAGCAGGCGATGCGCCGGCTCGAGCTCTCGCGCTGGTGCCACTCGGTCTTCGCCGACTACGATCTGTTGATCACGCCGACCGTGCCCTACGACCCGCCGCCGGCGAAGGGGCCATTTCCGCTCGAGACCGAGGGCAAGCCGCAGCTCGACTGGGGCGTGGCGTCCTTCACGATCCCGTTCAACCTGTCGCTGCACCCGGCGGCGACGCTGCGCGTGGGGCTCTCGCGCGCGGGCCTGCCGATGGGGCTGCAGATCGTCGCGGAGCGCCACCGCGACGAGCTCGTGCTGCAAGCCGCGCACGCCTTCGAGCGCGAGCGGCCGTGGCACCCGCACTGGCCCGTGCGATAGTCAGGCGACCATGAAGATCGCGCTGGGCGCCGACCACGCCGGCTACGAGTTCAAGACCAAGCTTGCGGCGAAGCTCGCGTCGCTCGGCCACGACGTGAAGGACTTCGGCACGGGCTCGACCGAGTCGACCGACTACCCCGACTACGCGATCCCGGTCGCGCGCGCGGTTTCGAGCGGCGCCGTCGACCGCGGCATCCTCGCCTGCACGAACGGGATCGGCATGGCGATGACCGCGAACCGCGTCCGCGGCGTGCGCGCGGCGCTCGTGTACAGCGCGCGCACCGCGGCGATGACGCGCCAGCACCACGACTCGAACGTGCTGTGCCTGGGCGCCGGCGAGTTCCCGCACGACGAGCTGCTCGCCTGGGTGCAGATCTGGCTCGAGACCGCTTTCGAGGGCGGCCGGCACGCGCGGCGCGTGGGCAAGTTCGAGGCGCTGGACCCGTCTTGAAGGCGGCGCTCGAGGCCGCAGCCGCCTTCGTACACCGAACGCTGTCGCCCACTCCGCTTCTCGAGTGGCCGCTGCTCTCGGCGCGCGCGGGCGCGCGCGTGCTCGTGAAGCACGAGAACCACCTCCCGACCGGCGCGTTCAAGGTGCGCGGCGGGCTCGTGTACATGAACGAGCTGCGCGAGCGCGCGCCCGACGTACGCGGCGTGATCACGGCTACGCGCGGGAACCACGGCCAGAGCGTAGCGTTCGCCGCGCGGCGGCTGGGACTCGCGGCGACCATCGTCGTGCCGTTCGGGAACAGCGCCGACAAGAACGCCGCGATGCGCGCCTACGGTGCGACGCTGCTCGAGCACGGCCGCGATTTCCAGGACGCACTCGAGCACGCACGCGTCCTCGCCGCGCGCGAGTCGCTGCACTTCCTGCCGAACTTCGCTCCCGCGCTCGTGCGCGGCGTAGCCTCGGCGTCGCTCGAGCTCTTCGCGGCCGAGCCGGCGCTCGACGTGTTGTACGTGCCGATCGGGCTCGGCTCGGGG
>CAZMKX010000603.1:0-2938 GCA_964566375.1 uncultured Myxococcales bacterium | reverse complement strand
AGACCACGCTGGTGCGCGCGCTCTACGGCAGCGTGCGTCCGGACGCGGGCACGACCGAGGTCGACGGTCGCGCGGTCGAGCTCGCGCGCCCGCGCGCGGCGCTCGCGCTCGGCATCGGCATGGTGCACCAGCACTTCATGCTCGTGCCGGCACTCAGCGTCGCCGAGAACCTGGCGCTCGGCGAGCCCGGCTCCGCCTGGCTGCCGCGCTCGCGCCTGAACGCGGAGGCCGGCGCGCTTCTCGCGCGCTTCGACCTGTCCCTGGACCCCGACGCGCGCACCGACACGCTCGCGGTCGCACAGATGCAGCAGCTCGAGATCGCGCGCGCGCTCGCGCGCGGCGCGAACGTGCTCGTGCTCGACGAGCCGACGGCCGTGCTGGCGCCGCCCGAGGTCGACGCGCTGCTCGCGCTGCTCGCGCGCCTGCGCGACGAGGGCAAGAGCATCGTGCTGATCTCGCACAAGCTCGAGGAGATCACCGCGGTCTGCGATCGGGTCACGGTGCTTCGCGCGGGCCGCACGGTCGCGTCGCAGCCTCTCGCCGGGCTCGACGCCGCCGAGCTCGGCCGGCTCATGGTCGGCGACGCGCTCCCGCCCGCGGGGCGACCCCCCGAGACGGAGCCCGGCCCTGTGGCGCTCGAGCTCGTCGGAGCGCGCGCGCCGGGCCTCGCGGGCATCGACCTCGCCGTGCGCGCGGGCGAGCTCGTCGCGCTCGCCGGCATCGACGGCAACGGGCAGAGCCCGCTGGAAGAGGTGCTCGCCGGAGTGCGCGCGCTCGACGCGGGCGAGCTGCGCGTGCTGCGCGGACCGATCGCGGTGATTCCCGGCGATCGCCACCGCAACGGTCTCGTGCTCGAGCTGTCGGTCGCGGAGAACCTGGTCCTGCCCGAGGCGGCGCGCGGCGGCGAGCCGCCGGTCTTCCGCGCGGGGATCGTTCGCACCGGCGAGCTACACCAGGCGGCGTCACGCGCGATCGAGCGCTTCGAGATCAAGGCGCACCCAGAGGATGCGGCGCGCACCCTCTCGGGCGGGAACCAGCAGAAGCTTTCGGTCGCGCGCGCGCTCCGCGGCGCGCCCGGAGTGCTCGTGGCCGTGAACCCGACGCGCGGGCTCGACGTCGCGGCGACCGCAGCCGTGCGCGAGGAGCTGCGCCGCGAGGCGCGCGCCGGAACGGCGGTGCTCCTGATCTCGACGGAGCTCGACGAGGTTCTCGAGCTCGGCCAGCGCATCGCCGTGTTCTTCCGCGGTCGGCTCGTGCCGGTGCCGGCCGGAGCGCGCACGCGCGCCGCGATCGGGCGCACGATGCTGGGCGAGGACGTCGCGTGAGCCGGCTGCGCGCGTTCACTCAGCCGCTCGGCGCGGCCGCAATCGCGCTCGCGGCCGCGGCCGCGCTGCTGGCGCTGATCGGCGCGAACCCGTTCGACGCGCTGGCGGCGCTCGCCACCGGCGCGCTCGGCGACCGCATCGCGCTCGAGAACACCGTCGTGCGCATGGGGCCCCTGCTCCTCGTCGGACTCGGCGTCGCGCTCTCGTTCCGCTGCGGAATCTGGAACATCGGTGGCGAGGGGCAGCTCTACGCCGGCGCGCTCGCCTCGACGGCACTCGTCACCCGCGCGCTCGGCAGCGAGCCCGGGGCGGCGGCGCTTCCGCTGTCGCTTCTGGTCGGCGCGGGCGCGGGCGCCCTCTGGGCCGGCGTCGCCGCGCTCCTGCGCGTTCGCCGCGGCGTCTCGGAGGTGCTCTCCACGATCCTCCTGAACTTCGTCGCGGTGCTCGCGGTGGCGTGGGCCGTGCACGGTCCGCTTCAGGAGGCGAGCGGCGCGTACCCGCAGAGCGACGCGTTTCCCGATCTCGCCCGGCTCGCGGTGCTGCCCGGATTCCGGCGCGTGCACCTCGGGCTCGTGCTGGCGTTCGCGCTGCCCTTCGCGGTCTGGGTCCTGCTCTTCCGCTCCTCGGCGGGCTTGCGGCTGCGCGCGGTCGGGCTGTCGCCGGACGCGTCGCGCTACGCGCACGTGTCGCCGGAGCGCGAGACGGCGCGCGTGCTGCTGGTCTCCGGCGCGCTGGCCGGAGTCGCGGGCGCGCTCGAGGTCTGCGGTGTCACCGGGCGGCTCTTCGAGAATCTCGCTTCGGGCTACGGGTTCACGGCGATCGCGGTCGCGCTGCTCGCGCGCCTGAACCCGATCGGCGTCCTGCCGGCCGCGTTCTTCTTCGCCGCACTCGCGTCGGGCAGCGGCGCGATGCAACGGGTGGCCGGCGTGCCGTCGGTCGCGGTGCAGGTGATCGAGGCGCTCGTGATCCTGCTCTCCGTCAGCTTCGCGCTGCCCAAGGCGGGCGCGCGGTGATCGACGCGACCACGCTTCTGCTCCTGGCCTCGACCATCCGGCTCGCGACGCCGCTCGCGATCGCCGCGATGGGCGAGCTCGTCGCCGAGCGCGCGGGCGTGCTGAACGTCGGCATCGAGGGAATGATGCTGACGGGCGCGCTCGCCGCGTTCGCGGTCGGCTCCGCGAGCGACTCGCTCGTGCTCGGTTGTCTCGCCGGCGTCGGCGCCGGCGTCGCGATGTCGGCGCTCTTCGCGTACTTCGTGCTGCGACGCGACGCCGATCCGATCGTCGCGGGCACCGCGCTGAACGTGCTCGCGCTCGGACTCACGGGGGTGGTCTTCCGCAGCCTGAATCCGCCCGGCAGCGCACTCGCGCGCGCGCCGCAGATGGGTGAGCTCGTGTCCGGCCTGAACGCCTACGTGGCGCTCGCGCTGGCGCTCGTCGTGGGCGTGGGCCTCTTCCTCGGCCGGACGCGCGCGGGCCTGACCCTGCGCGCCGTCGGCGAACGCGCCGAGGCCGCGCACGTGCAAGGCGTAAACGTGCTGCGCGTGCGCTGGCTCGCGGTGCTCTTCGGCGGCGCGTGCGCGGGGCTGGCGGGCTCCGCGATCGTGCTCTGGA
>CAZMKX010000602.1:0-2938 GCA_964566375.1 uncultured Myxococcales bacterium | reverse complement strand
CGATCATCTCGCCGGTGGTCGCGATCGCGCCCCGGTCGAACGCGCGCTCGATCGCCGGCCACGCGCGGCCGGCCGACCCGAGCACTGCGCTCTTCGGCACGCGCGCGTTCGCGAGCGTGAGCGTGCCGACGCGCTTGGTGCGGTCCATGTTCATCTGACTCTTCGCGCTCACGCCGGGCGCGCCCGCGTCGACCACGCCGAGCGCCAGGTCCTGCGCGCCGGGGCCCGTGCGGAACGCGACCACGAACAGGTTCGCTGCGCCCGCGTCGGCGACGAAGTGCTTCGTGCCCGTGAGCACGAACGCGTCGCCGTCGGGCTTGCCGAGCAGCGTGATGCCCGCGGGTCCGATCACGTCGCTCGCCTCGAGCAGCGCCAGCGTGCCGATCCGGCTGCCGTCCGCGATGCCCGGCAGCCAGCGCGCCTTCTGCTCGTCCGTGCCCGAATCCAGGATCGCGGCGGCGGCGAGCGTGGTCGAGATCAGCGGGGAGGGGAAGAGGGTGCGGCCGGTCTCTTCGAGCAGGACCACGAAGTCGACCCAGTGAAGGCCCGCGCCGCCGTGCGCCTCGGGAATCGTCAGGCCCAGCCAGCCGAGCTCGGCCAGATCCTTCCACAGCTCCGCGGAGTAGCCCGCGTCGGACTCCATGAGCTTGCGCACCTCGGCGATCGGGCAGCGCGCATCCAGGAGCTTTCGCACTTCGGCGCGAAGCAGGTCCTGCTCTTCCGTGAACCCGAAATTCATTCCGCTTTCCTCACTTGACGGCGCGCGGATTCTCTCACGTCGCGGACGGCGCGGCACGCGGGCGCCCGTCGCTGTGACGAAACCCGAACATTCTCGCGGACTTCCCGAGCCGCCTCGGTGCCCAGCGCGCCTATCCCCGAAATCGGGCTTGCATGAGGGCGAAAGGACACGACCAAAAAAGCCGAGAAAACTCAATATCTTGGAGCTCGAGCCGAGGTACACTCAACATCTTGTGGTGTAGTGCGTTGACCGACCCTGCATGCCGGGGTACAAGAATCCCTCGGGATTCAAGGATTCTTCCTCGGCAGCCAGGGGGGCTACGGGCGGCAGAGGGGAAGCGGGCGGAGCGCTCTGGAGGAGGGCCTTCGTTCGGGGGCCCTGACGGTCAGGGCCTTCCTTGGGCCCGAAATTTTTCGTGTCTTTCGAGTGCGTGACGGGATCCAAAAGGGGGGTGCGAGAGTGGCGGAGCAAGGGGCGATGGGGACGAGCAACCAGACGCACGACGTCGAGATTCCGATCCGGCGGCACTTCACGCGCGCCGGCGAGGACGTCTACGCGAGCGTCCGTTGGGCGCGGCGGACCGCGAAGATCAGTGCGGAGAACGGCGATGCCGTCTTCGAGCAGACCGACGTAGAGGTTCCGGAGTCCTGGTCGCCGATCGCCACCAACATCGTCGCCTCGAAGTACTTCCGCGGTCACCTCGGCTCGCCCTCGCGCGAGACCAGCGTCAAGCAGCTGATCGGCCGCGTGGTCGGCACGATCCGGCGCTGGGGCAGGAATGGCGGCTACTTCGCGAGCGACGAGCAGGAGCAGACCTTCGCCGACGAGCTCACCCACCTTCTCCTGCACCAGAAGGTCTGCTTCAACTCCCCCGTCTGGTTCAACCTGGGCGTGGTCGAGCCGGATGGCCGGCTGGTCCCGCAGCAGGCGAGCGCCTGCTTCATCAACTCCGTCGAAGACACGATGTCGTCGATCATGGATCTCGCCAAGACGGAGGCCATGCTCTTCAAGGGCGGCTCCGGGACCGGCACGAACCTGTCGACGATCCGCAGCTCGAAGGAGCCGCTCGCCGGCGGTGGAATCGCCAGCGGCCCGGTCTCGTTCATGCGCGGCTTCGACTCGTTCGCGGGCGTGATCCGCTCCGGCGGCAAGACGCGCCGCGCCGCGAAGATGGTGATCCTGAACGCCGATCACCCGGACATCCTCGACTTCGTGCGCTGCAAGGCGCAGGAGGAGAAGAAGGCCTGGGCGCTGATCGACGCGGGCTTCGACGGCCGCTTCAACGTGCAGGGCGGCGCGTACGACTCGATTCAGTACCAGAACGCGAATCACTCGGTGCGCGTCTCGGACGCGTTCATGAAGTCGGTCGTGAACGGCGGCTCGTGGCAGACGCGCGGCGTGACCACCGGCAAGGTCGCCGAGACCTTCCAGGCGCGCGACGTGATGCGCGAGATCTCGACCGCGGCGCACATCTGCGGTGATCCGGGTCTGCAGTACGACACGACGATCAACCGCTGGAACCCGGTCAAGAACTCGGGCCGCATCAATGCCACCAATCCTTGCAGCGAGTTCATCTTCCTCGACGACACGGCCTGCAATCTGGCGTCGTTCAATCTGCTGAAGTTCGCCGACGACTCGGGCACGTTCCTGACGGAGGATTTCGCGCAGGCCGTCGACACGATGATCCTGGCGATGGAGATCATCGTCGATCCGGCCGACTACCCGACGCCGCGCATCGCCAAGAACAGCCACGCGCTGCGCCCGCTCGGGCTCGGCTACGCGAATCTCGGCGCGCTGATCATGCTGAACGGCCTGGCCTACGACAGTGACGAGGGCCGCAACCTGTGCGGTGCGATCACGTCTCTGATGTGCGGCCGCTCGTACCACCGGTCGGCCGAGATCGCGCGGCGCACCGGACCGTTCGCGGAGTACGAGAAGAACCGCGCGCCGTTCCTGGAAGTGATCGGGCTGCACACCGAGTACGGCGACCGCGTGCCGACGGAGGGAGTGCCCTCCGATCTGCACCGCGCCGCGCGCGAGAGCTGGCACCAGGCGCTCGAGCTCGGCCGCCGCGCGGGCTACCGCAACGCGCAGGTCACGGTGATCGCGCCGACCGGCACGATCGCGTTCATGATGGACTGCGACACGACGGGCATCGAGCCCGACATCGCGCTGGTGAAGTACAAGCAGCTCGTCGGC
>CAZMKX010000601.1:0-2947 GCA_964566375.1 uncultured Myxococcales bacterium | reverse complement strand
CGTTCCGCTAGTTTTAGCAGCGATTGCAGCACCTTGCGGCGCAAGGGGGCCCCTTGGAAGCGCACTCGCGCGTTTCCTGGGCGAGGCCGGCGCCAACGCAGGGGCTTACAGGGTTCCGGTCCTACCCCGCGAAGGCGTTGGGCTCAGGTCCTAGGGGCGAAGAACAGCCTATGAGCGAGTACGATGCGAGATCCATCGAGGTTCTCGAGGGTCTCGATCCGGTCCGGAAACGGCCCGCCATGTACATCGGGTCGACGGGGCCCGCAGGACTGCACCACCTCGTCTACGAGGTCGTCGACAACTCGATCGACGAGGCCGTAGCCGGCTTCTGCGACACGATCCGGGTCACGATCCACAGCGACAACTCGGTCACCGTCGAGGACAACGGGCGCGGCATCCCGATCGACCCGCACGCGAAGCTCGGTCGCCCGGCGGCGGAGGTCGTGCTCACGACGCTGCACTCGGGCGGCAAGTTCAACAACAAGTCGTACAAGGTCTCGAGCGGTCTGCACGGCGTCGGCGTCTCGTGCGTGAACGCGCTCAGCGACAAGCTCGACCTCGAGATCAAGCTGCGCGGCGTCGTCTACCGCCAGCACTACGAGCTCGGCGTTCCGAAGGAGGACCTGCACTCCGTCGGAACCACCGACAAGACCGGCACGAAGATCACCTTTCACCCCGACCCGAAGATCTTCGACGTCACGGAGTACAGCTTCGACACGCTGGCCAATCGCCTGCGCGAGCTCTCGTTCCTGAATGCGGGCATCCGCATCAACCTCGAGGACGAGCGCAGCGGCAAGAAGCACGAGTTCCACTACGAAGGCGGCATTGCTTCCTTCGTCGAATACCTGAACCGCGGCACGGTGCCGGTCCACCCGGTGATCCTGCTGGTCGGCGACCGGACGTACGAGCAGTCGACCGGCGACGGCGTCGTCACGACGGACGTCCACATCGAAGTCGCTCTGCAGTACAACGACGGCTACAACGAGAGCGTCTACAGCTTCGCCAACAACGTGAACACGATCGAGGGTGGAGCGCACCTGACGGGCTTTCGCAATGCGATGACCCGCGCCATGAACAAGTGGATCTCGGAGAACCTGCCCGAGAAGGACGTCGTCACGGTCACGGGCGAGGACACGCGCGAGGGTCTCGCAGCGGTCGTCTCGGTGAAGCTCTCGCATCCGCAGTTCGAGGGCCAGACGAAGGCCAAGCTCGGCAACAGCGAAGTCACGGGCCTGGTCGCGAACCTGGTCTACGAGCAGCTGACGAGCCACCTCGAAGAGAACCCCGCGGCCGCGAAGTCCGTCGCACAAAAGTGTACGGAGGCGGTCCGCGCCCGTGAAGCTGCGCGCAAGGCGCGCGAGCTCACCCGCCGCAAAGGCGCGCTCGGAGACGCGAGCCTGCCGGGCAAGCTCGCCGACTGCCAGGAGCGCGATCCCGCCAAGGCGGAGATCTTCATCGTCGAGGGTGACTCGGCCGGTGGCTCCGCGAAGCAGGGCCGCGATCGCTACAACCAAGCGATCCTTCCGATCCGCGGCAAGCTCATCAACGTCGAGAAGGCGCGTCTGGACCGGATGCTCGCGAACAACGAGATCCAGACGATGATTGCGGCGCTCGGCACGGGCATCGGCGAGGACTTCAACCCGAACAAGCTCCGCTACCACAAGGTCATCCTGATGACCGACGCCGACGTCGACGGGTCGCACATCCAGACGCTGCTGCTCACGTTCTTCTTCCGGCACATGCCGGACCTGATCACGCGCGGCCACCTGTACCTGGCGCAGCCGCCGCTGTACAAGGTGAAGCGCGGCAAGGCCGAGCAGTACATCCAGAGCGACAACGAGCTCTCGAACCACCTGCTCGGGATCGGGCTGGGCGAATCGCAGGTCTTCGCGGCCGGCAGCGACACGCCGCTGGCCGAGCCGAGCCTTCGCGAGCTGCTCGCCGACGCGCAGCGCTGCGAGCGCGTGAGCGCGGCGATGGAGCGGCGCAGCATCGACTCGCGCATCGTCGAGGCCGCAGCCGCGTGCGGGCTGACGAGCGCGCAGGCGAACTCGAGCGCGGCCGAGCGCGCGGAGTTCGAGCGCCGTCTCGTCGCGTACCTCGAGACCACCTACGCCGAGTCGCTGCCGATCCGCGTCGAGTGGGTCGAGGACGCGGAGCACAGCCGCTGGAAGCCGACCGTCCACGTTCCGCACACGGCGGTGCAGCGCTCCGTCGAGTTCGACCAGGCCCTGCTCGAGTCACCCGACTACCACCGCTTCGTGGCGCTCGCCGAGCGCGCGCAGGCGATCGGAAACGCGCCGTACCGGCTCGTGATCGGGGGTGAAGCGCGCGAGATCCCGTCGCCGCGACACCTGCTGGCCGAGCTTCTTCGCATCGCCGGCAAAGGCCAGTACATCCAGCGCTACAAGGGTCTCGGTGAAATGAACCCGGAGCAGCTCTGGGAGACGACCATGGACCCGGTCAAGCGCACGCTCTTGCACGTGCGCGTCGAGGACGGGCCCGAGGCCAACCAGACCTTCAGCATTCTCATGGGCGATCTCGTCGAGCCTCGCAAGGACTTCATCGAGAAGAACGCCTTGAACGTCGTGAATCTCGACATCTGAGCGGGGACCCATGTCCGACACGCCCGAGACGCCCGCGCTTCCTCCGGTGAATCCGCCCGTTCCCGTCGCGATCGAGGACGAGATGCGGCGGTCGTTCCTCGACTACTCCATGTCGGTGATCATCAGCCGCGCGCTGCCCGACGTGCGCGACGGACTGAAGCCGTCCCAGCGGCGCATCCTGGTCACGTTCAACGACCTCAACCTGACCTCGGACCGGCCGTACCGGAAGTGCGCCAAGATCGCCGGCGACGTCTCGGGCAACTACCACCCGCACGGCGAGGCGGTCATCTACCCCTCCATCGTGCGGCTCGCGCAGCCGTTCTCGCTGCGGTACCCGCTCG
>CAZMKX010000600.1:0-2954 GCA_964566375.1 uncultured Myxococcales bacterium | reverse complement strand
GACATCAAGATGGTCGTCGACGCGCTCGAGCTCTCCTACACCAAGCCTCACATCGACACGTTCACGGTCGTCTCGGGTGACTCGGACTTCTCGCCCCTGGTCGCGAAGCTGCGCGAGAACAACCGCCACACGATCGGCTGCGGTGTGAAGAACTCGACCTCGCCGATGTTCATCGAGCACTGCGACGAGTTCATCTACTACGACGACCTGGTGCGGAAGACCGTGGAGCGCGAGAAGAAGGTCGCGGTGCCGAAAGCAAAGGGCGCGGTTCCCCAGAAGCAGCGCGAGGCCTTCGACCTGCTGCTCGAATCCGCCGAGGCGCTGCTGCGCGACAACCGCGAGGCGCACTCGTCGCTCGTGAAGGAAACCATGAAGCGCAAGAATCCGGGCTTCAACGAGGAGTACCACGGGTACCGCTCGTTCAACCGGCTGCTCGAGGACGCGCAGAAGCAGAAGCTGATCGCGATCCACAAGGACGCGCGAAGCGGCACCTACGTGATCGACGAGGTGCTCGAGGAAGCGGGCTAGAAGCCGAGCTCGGCGAGCTCGACCGGGCGGCGTTCGCGCACGCTCCGCTCCCCGGCGGCACCGACCGCGACCGCGAGCGCGCCGTCCTCGACCGAGACGATCGGTTTCCCGCCGGCCCGGATCGCGTCGCGGAAGGCGACGTGCTCCAGGAACGTCGAGCCGTGATGCGCGCCGGCTTCCCTCGCGCGTGGGTCGACGTGGAACGAGACGATCGCGGGCTCGTTCCGGTCGCGTCGGGTCAGCACCAGCTTGTGCGCGGGGATGAAGGCCTCCGCCTTTCCGCGGTCGCCGGTCGCGGCGATCTCCATCTCGTTCGTCGAGTTCTCCGCGAACATGCACAGGTCCAGAAGCGCGCGCGCGCCCGAGTCGAAGTCGACGGTGACGAAGGCATTGTCGAGGATGTCGGGCCGCTCACCGTCGTAGCGCTCGTCGAGGTGATTCACGTCGATCCCGCCGGAGCCGTACACGCGAACGGGTCGGGCGCGCGTGGTGAGGTTCATGAGATCGAAGAAGTGACAGCACTTCTCGACGAGCGTTCCGCCGGTGTTGCGCGAGAATCGGTTCCAGTCGCCGACCTTCTTCAGGAACGGGAAACGGTGCTCGCGGATCGCGAGCATGCGGAGCCGTCCGATCGTCCCGCCGTGCACCTCTTCGATCAGCCGCGCCACCGGCCGCATGAAGCGGTACTCCATGCCGACCCACGTGATCGCAGGGTGACGGGCGGCGGCGTCGACCACGCGCCTGCAGTCGTCGACCGTCGTGCAGAGCGGCTTCTCGACCAGCACGTGCAGGCGCGTGCGGAACACGTCCTGCAGCACGGCGAAGTGCGTGTGGTTCGGAGACGCGATCACGACGGCGTCGATCCCGGCGCGTGCGAGCAGATCGCGGTGATCGCCGTAGACCTCCACGTCCCCGCCCGCCGCGAGCCGCCCCCAGCCGCGGCTGCGCTCGTCCGGGTCGGCGATGGCGGTCACCTTCACGCCGGGAACGAGCCCGAGATTCCGGATGTGCTCGCAGCCCATCATGCCGGTGCCGATCACACCGAAACGGATCGTCCGGGAGTCGGCCATTCGCGCATCGTACCCGTTGTCGGGCGATCGGTGCGCGGTGCCGCGTGATACCATCGCGCGCGATGGACGAGACACGCCGCGTCGAAGACCTGCTGGCGCAGCTGACGCTCGACGAGAAGGCCTCGCTCACCGCGGGCGCCGATCTCTGGCACACGCAGCCGGTTCCGCGGCTCGGCATTCCCGCGCTCCTGCTCTCGGACGGTCCTTCCGGCGCGCGCGGCTCGAGCCTGGCCGAGGGTCCGAGCTCGGCGTCGTTCCCGTGTGGGACGGCGCTGGCCGCGACCTGGAACCCCGCGCTCGTCGAGCGCGTCGGCGCCGCGATCGGCGAGGATGCGCGCACGAAGGGCGCGAACGTCCTGCTCGGGCCGACCATGAACCTCCACCGCACGCCGCTCGGCGGGCGGAACTTCGAATGCTACTCGGAGGATCCGCACCTGTCGGCGCGGACCGCGGTCGCGTTCATTCGCGGGCTTCAAAGTCGCGGCGTCGCGGCCTGCGCAAAGCACTTCGCCGCGAACGATTCCGAGTTCGAGCGCATGTCGATCTCGTCCGAGGTCGGCGAACGCGCTCTGCGCGAGCTGTATCTCGTGCCGTTCGAGGCGGCCGTCGTCGAGGCGGGCGCTTGGACGGTGATGTCGGCCTACAACAAGCTGAACGGCGTCTACGCCGGTGAGCACGGCTGGCTGCTCGGAGCGCTGCTCAAGGCCGAGTGGGGCTTCGACGGCTTCGTCGTCTCGGACTGGTTCGGCACGCACAGCACGGCCGACGCTGCGAACGCAGGCCTCGACCTCGAGATGCCCGGCCCCGCGATCCACCTCGGCGCGAAGCTGGCCGAGGCCGTGCGCAAGGGGGAGGTCGCGCCGGACGTTCCAGACGACGCGGTGCGCCGCATCCTGCGCATCGCGCACCGGACCGGCGCGCTGGACGCGGTCTTCTCCGGGCCCGAGCGCGCGATCGACCGGCCCGAGCACCGCGCGATCGCGCGACGGGCCGCAGCCGAGGCGATCGTGCTGCTCAAGAACGACGCAGGCGCGCTCCCGCTCGACGCGGGTCGCTTGCGCCGGCTGGCGGTGATCGGCCCCAACGCGGAGCACACGGTCGTGCAGGGAGGCGGCAGCGCCCGGGTCCGTCCACACTATACGGTGTCGGCAGTGGACGGGATTCGCGCGCGCGCCGGCTCCGAGACCGAGGTCGTCTGGGCGCCCGGCTGCACGAGCCACAAGACCACGCCCGCGCTCGGCGCCGGATTGCTCGACGGGAAGCTGCGCGTCGAGTACCGGAACGGAGAGAGCGCGAGCGGCGAGCCCGCGCTCGTGCGCGAATCGCGGGACGCCTACTTCACCTGGCTCGGCGCGT
>CAZMKX010000599.1:0-2955 GCA_964566375.1 uncultured Myxococcales bacterium | reverse complement strand
CGACGCGTCCATGTCGCCCTGGTACGCGGTGATGATGCCGAGCCAGGTGTGCGGGCGCGGCGAGGTCGGGTCGATGCGCACGGCCTCGAGGATCTCCACCTGAGCCTTGCTCAGGTAGCTCACGTAGGCGGTCTGGTTGCCCTCGTCGAGCGCCTTGCGCGCGAGCTGGTAGTACACGTCGGCGAGCTCGAGGCGCGTGTCGAGGTCGTCGGGATCGCCGTCGCGGCGCTGCTCGAGCTTCTGCGCGGCGCCTTCGAGGTTTCCCGCCTTGATGTCGCTCTGCACGGCGTAGGGCGACGTTCCTCCGCACGCGCACAGGACCAGGAGCGATGCGGCGACCAGCGCTACGGAAAGGCGAGACATTCGGAACTCCTCAAGAGGCCCCGGCGAGGAACGCCTGGAGCACGCGGATCATCGGCGCCACGTCGGCCGCGCCGGCCATCTCGCGGCACGAGTGCATCGACAGCATGGGGTTGCCCACGTCCACGGTGGGGATGCCCGTACGCGCGGCGGTGATCGGGCCGATCGTCGAGCCGCACGGCTGGTCGTTTCGCGACGTGAAGCGCTGCGGGGTCACGCCGACGCTCGCGCACAGGGCCGCGAACTCACCCGCGGTCACCGCGTCGCTGGCGTAGGACTGGTTCACGTTCGACTTGATCACCGGCCCGCGGCCGAGCACCGGCTTGTGACCGGGCTCGTGCTTGTCGGCGAAGTTCGGGTGCACCGCGTGCGCCATGTCGGCGGAGACCACGCGCGAGCGGGCGCGCGCGCGCGCGAGGCCCTGGGCCGCACCGCCCTTGTACGCCGCGACGACGCGCTCGAGCGTCTCGACCAGCAGGTTTCCCCCGGCGCCCGTCGCGCTCTCGCTGCCGACCTCCTCGTGGTCGTAGAGCACGACGACGCGGGTCGCGCGGCCGAGCTCACCGCCCGCGGCGCCGAGCAGTGCCGACACCGAGGCGTGGCAGGACGCCAGGTTGTCGAGCCGCGGCGCGACCACGAACGCGCCGTCCGCGCCGACCACGCCCGAGGGCTGCACGTCGTAGAGCATCAGATCGAAGGCCAGGATCTCGTCGGGCCGCGCGTCCGCGAGCTGCTGCGCGCGGAGCTCCGTCGCGACGAGCTCGGCGCACGCGGGCGCATCCTCGAGGCCGACCAGCGGAAGCGCGTGGGTCTGCGGGTTCAGGTGCAGGCCCTTCTCCTTCAGGTCGCGGTTCAGGTGGATCGCCAGGCTCGGGATGCGCGCGAGCGGGCGGCCGAAATCGAGCAGAACCGTGCGCAGCGCATCGCCGTCGCGCAGGGTCACACGCCCCGCGATCGACAGGTCGCGGTCGAGCCAGGTGTGGAGCAGGATCCCGCCGTACGGCTCGACTGCCAGCTGGCGATAGCCCTGCGCCAGGAGGTCCGCACACGGCTTCAGGCGCAGGTTCGGCGAATCGGTGTGAGCGCCGACGATCCGGAAGCCGCCCTCGACGGGCGACTCGCTGCCGACCTGGAACGCGATCAGGCTTCCGCCGTTGCGCACGACCACCCGCCGGTCGCCGGGCTCGAGGCTCCACAGGTCGCGCTCGCTGCCGTCGCGGAAGCCCGCGGCAGCGAGCCGGCGCGAGGCCTCGGCGACCGCGTGATAGGGCGTCGGCGATGCGTCGATGAACGCGATCAGGTCGCGTGCGGCTTCCGACATGGCGCGCGAGGGTAGCGAGCCCTCGGGTAGAATGCCGCGAGCCGGCCCGACGTCGGCGAGGGAGACGCGAGCGTCATGACCACCGTGGCCACCTTTGCCCAGAAGCACCCCGACAAGCCCGCTCTGATCTACGGCGATTCCGAGCACGTCGAGACCTACGGGGAGCTGGAGCAGCGCTCGCGCCGGATCGGCCACGTGCTGCGCCGCCTCGGGCTCGAATTCGGCGACAGCGTCGCGGCGTACCTGGCGAACGACGACGCGTTCTTCGACGTCTTCTGGGCCTGCCACCGCACCGGTCTCTACTTCACGCCGGTGAACTGGCACCTGCAGGAGGACGAGATCCAGTACATCGTCGACAACTGCGACGCGAAGCTCCTGATCGCGCACGCGCGCTTCGCGGAGATCGCCGCACGCGTGGCGTCGCGCGCGCCGAAGCTCGTTGCGCGCGTCTCGATCGGCGGCGAGATCCCGGGATTCCGCGCGCTCGAGGATCTGGTCGCGGACGTGCCCGAGGACGCGCCGCTCGCGAACGAGATCGAGGGCTCGGTGATGCTCTATTCCTCGGGCACGACCGGCAAGCCCAAGGGCGTGCGGCGGCCGCTGCCCAACGTGCCCGCCGGGCACCCGTCGGTGATGGCCGGCGTCGCGGGCCTGATCGCCCTGTTCGGGATCACCGAGAACGACCGCTACCTGACGCCGGCGCCGCTCTACCACGCCGCGCCGATCGGCTTCACGAGCTCGATGCAGCGCATCGGCGCCACGGCCGTGATCATGCGGCGCTTCGACGCCGAGGAAGCGCTCGCGCTGATCGACCACCAGAAGATCACGGCCTCGCAATGGGTGCCGACGCACTTCCGCCGGCTCACCTCGCTGCCCGCCGAGACGCGCGCGAAATACGATCTCTCGAGCCTGCGCGTCGCCGTGCACGCGGCCGCGCCCTGCCCGATTCCGTTGAAGGAGCAGATGATCGCGTGGTGGGGCGACGCGATCGTCGAGTACTACGCGGGCACCGAGGGCGGCGGCACGCTGATCCGCGCGCAGGAGTGGCTGAAGAAGAAGGGCTCCGTCGGTCGCCACTGGGCGGGCGGCGTGGTGCACATCCTCGACGAGGACGGAAACGAGATCACGGCGCCCAACAAGGAAGGCGCGATCTACTTCGAGGCGCCCGCGGACGTGGCCGCGCGCTTCTCGTACCACAAGGATGCGGCGAAGACCGCGTCGACCTACCGCGGCAACCTCTTCACGATCGGGGACATCGGCTACAAGGACGAGGA
>CAZMKX010000598.1:261-2960 GCA_964566375.1 uncultured Myxococcales bacterium | reverse complement strand
AGGTGACGGCGCTGATCCGCTTCACCGGGCCATTCAACTTCTCGGGCAGCCCGACCCTCTCGCTGCCGAGCGGCCTCACCTCGGACGGCTTGCCGCTCTCTCTGCAGCTGGTCGGGCGACACCTGGACGAGGCGAACCTGTGTCGTGTCGGGCAGGCGTTCGAGTCGGCGTCCGCGGCACCCAGGCGGCGACCGCCTCACGCCTGAGGGGCGTTCAGGTGCTCGAGAGCCCGCGGATGAACGCGATCAGGTCCCGGATCCCCTGGTCGTTGATGACGCCGCCCCACGGCGCCATGAGAGGAGACTTCCCGACCGACGCCCCGCCCTGCGAGATCACCTTGTACAGGTGTTGATCGCTCAGCGTCGCCATGTAGACGTGGTCGCTGTGATTCGCCGGACGCGGGTTCATCGTCGCGGCGACCGGCCCGTCGCCGTGCCCTTTCGGCCCGTGACAGCTCGCGCAGTAGGTCGAGTAGAGCAGCGATCCCGCCTCGGCGTTCCCGCGCAGGTTGCCCGTCGGCGCGGCCGGAGCCGCGGGTGCGGCGGCGGGTTTGGCGGGCGCGGGCGTAGCGCTCGGCGCGGGCGCCGCCTGCTTCGACGAATCATCCCCGCACGCGGCGGTCGAGAGCAGAAGCAACGCGAGTCCGAGCCGACGCAAGCGCATCGTCACGCGACCGCCTTCCACACGAGATCGCCGATCATCGCGGCGAACGTGCCGCCGAGGTAGGCGAGCGAGACGACGAACGTGCGGCGCGCGCTGGCGCGGTCGCGGCGGCTTCGCAGCACCATCGCCTGTGCGAGGAACCAGAGGCCGAGTCCGCCCGCGACGAGGCCGTACGCGGCGCCGAGCATGCCGAGCGCAACGGGCGCGAGGGTGAACGGAATCAGCGCGAGAATCCACCAGACGATGTGCGAGCGCGTCGCGTCTTCGCCGATGCGGTCATGGAGCATCGGGAACTGCGCTTCCGCATAGTCGTCCTTGCGGTAGAGCGCGATCGCGTAGAAGTGCGGCGGCTGCCAGATGAAGATGATCGAGAACAGGATCCAGCCCGCCGCCGAGACGTGCCCGTTCACCGCGGCGTCGGCGATCAGCGGTGCGATCGCGCCCGACACGCCACCGACGATCACTGCGGCCGACGTGCGCGGCTTCAGCCAGAGCGTGTACACGAACACGTAGAAGAGGATCGCCGAGAGCGCGATCAGCGCCGCCGCGGGGCCCGAGGTGACCCAGAGCACGAGCGTGCCCGCGACCGAGAGCGCCAGGCCGAAGAGCAGCGCGCCGCGCGGATCGAGCTTGCCCGCGGGCAGCGGGCGCATGCGCGTGCGCTCCATCTGCGCGTCGCGGTCGCGCTCGAGATAGCTGTTCAGCGCGCTCGCCGCGGCCGCCGCGAGCGCCGTGCCGACGAGGGTCCAGGCAGCCAGCCGGAACGACGGCCAGCGCCCCTGCGCCATCACGAGCGCGGGGAGACCGGAGAAGAGCACCAGCGGCAGGAGCCTCGGCTTCGTCAGCGCGATGTACTCGCCGATCGTGCTCATCGCGCACCCTCGAGCAGGCCGCCCGCGCGCGTCGACCGCGCAACGCCCGCGTGTGCGGCTGCGCGAGACGCGACCACCTCCCGGAGCGCGAGCGCCGTCGTGATGGCGATCGCCGAGGCGAGCGCCGAGTGCAGCCCGGTGACCTCGACCGGCACGCGCAGGAGCACGTTCGCAATCCCCACGATCACCTGCGCGAAAATCAGCGCCAGGCCTGCGCTCGCGAGCGAGCCGACGCGCGGCACGCCGCGCGTCCGCCAGGCGAAAAGCGCGAACGCTGCGCACAGCGCATACGCGTTCAGCCGGTGCAGCACGTGAAGCCCGACGGGCCCCGTGAACGTCGGCGCGAGCGAATCGCCGTTGCAGAGCGGGAATGTCGCACATGCCAATCCCGCGTAGTGACTCGCGACGAGCCCGCCGAGCGCGAGCTGCAGCACCACGAGCGCCAGGCACGCGCTCGCGAGCCGCGCGATCGCGCCCGCGAGCGGCGTGCGCGCGACCGGCACGACCCGCGCGCCCTCGCGCAGACTTCGCGAGAGCCAGACGAGCGAGATGACGAAGGCGTTGCCGGTCAGGAGGTGCGCGGTCACCGTCCACGGCGCGAGCCCGAGCAGCACCGTGAGCCCGCCGAGCACGATCTGCACGCCGAGGATCGCGAAGACGGCGGCCAGGGGCGTTCGGTAGCGCCGGCGCAGCTCCCGGCTCGCGAGCACGTAGGCGGCAAGCCCGACGAGCGCGAGCGAGACGCAGCCTGCCATCACGCGGTGGCCGAACTCGAAGCCGACTTTCAGATCGATCTGCGGAATCACCTGCCCGAAGCAGAGCGGCCAGTCCGGGCACGCCAGCCCCGCGCCGTGCGCGCGAACCAGCGCACCGACGATGACCAGGCACCAGGCCGCGGCTGCAATCGCCGCCGCCAGCGCGCCCGCGCGGCCCGCGCGCGTTCGCGCGCGTTCGGAAAGGGACACTTCGCCGGACGAGGGGGACATCCGTCTAGTCCGAGAGCTGCCCGCTTGGATCGATCCGCAGCGTCATCGTACGTTCCCTGCCCCGCGGCTCCGGCGGCCGGCGCGGAGGTTACTCAGGCCTCCAGACAGGGTCAAGCAGACTCCCGCGCAGCCGTTCGCTGCGTCCGGCAAGCGCGGCGCGCAGATGCGACGGCCGGAC
>CAZMKX010000598.1:0-161 GCA_964566375.1 uncultured Myxococcales bacterium | reverse complement strand
GCGAGGCCGTCCTCGCGTCCGGCCCGCAAGCCGCGAAGCGGCGCGCAGCGAGGCGGAGCCTGGGCGAAGTCAGTCGGCGTAGGGCCGTGCGCGAGGCCGTCCTCGCGTCCGGCCCGCAAGCCGCGAAGCGGCGCGCAGCGAGGCGCAGCCGAGCGAAGTCA
>CAZMKX010000597.1:0-2961 GCA_964566375.1 uncultured Myxococcales bacterium | reverse complement strand
GCGCTGAAGCCGACCACCAGCACGTCGACGTTGTCGGCGATGTCGGTCGCGGGCCCCTTGAAGAAGTCCATCAGGCCTTCCTGCGGCGCCACGCGGAACGACACGATCGTGCGTCGGTCGCGCGCCAGGACCAGCGCGGCGAGGACCGACTCGAAGTCGTCGCGAACCAGGATCGCGGCGCGCTGCCGGCGCATGCGCGGCGGCTCGACCTCCACCGGCTCCGCGCTCGGCTCCTGCTCGGCGGTCTCCTCGCCTTCGGCGAGGGTGGCTTCGATCTCGCTCGTGACCTGCTCGTCCTCGGAGGTGTCGCCGTGCGCCTCCGCGCGCGCGTCGGTCTCGGCCGCGAGCTCGGGCTCGTCGAGCTCGCCGTCGCTGCCTGCGAGGCGCTCCTCGCCGCCTTCGTCCGCGCCCGCGCCGAGCTCGGCGCGACCGCGTCCGTCGGCGGGCGCTCCGCCCTCGCGTCGCCCGCCCCGACGCCTGCGGCCGCGACGTCCACGTCGGCGTCCGGGCACCTCTTCGCTCGGCGCGCGGTCGTCCGGGACCTCCGCGGCCAGCTCGACGTCCGCGTCGCCCTCGAGCGGCTCGCGCTCGGCGCGCTCGGTCGCGCGGTCGGGTCCGCGATCCCAGTCGCGGACGCGGTCGCGAGCGCGTGTCGCATCCGACGGCTCGCGTGCCGCGTCGGCCTCGCCGCCGAACTCGGCGGGCTCGGACGCCTCGGGCTCGATCGCGCCTTCGGCCGCGCCGAACTCGCGGAAGTCGCGCCCACCGCCGCGCCGGCGCCGACGCCCGCGGCGCCGGCCTCGGCGATCGCCGCCGGCGTCGTCGTCGCGCGACCCGAAGCGCGGAGCCTCCTCGTCGGCGGCGGTCCGCTCCTCGTCCCGGGCGAGATCCGCGGCCCGCTCGCGCGGTGGCGCCTCGGGCACGGACACCGCGCCGATCGGCCCCGCGAGCGACTCCAGGATCTCGCGCGCTTCGCTGGCGATCCCCTCGGAGGAGACGAAGAGCCGCGGGAAGCCGACGGCACCCGGGGTCCAGACTTCGCGCTCGAGATCGAGCAGGTGCCAGCCGGCGACGAGCGCGGGCACGTCGCGAATTCCGAGCGTCGCGCGAATCACGCCGACGACCGGCCGGCCGTCGATGTCGACGCCCACCCAGTCGATCGGCTCGCTGCCGTCGGCGTTCCAGGGCACGGAGTGCGCCGTGACGCCCGCGTGCGCCTCGTCCGCGCACTGCTCGACGAGCGCGTCGCGGCGCGCCGCCGCGCTCTCGCGCAGACGCAGATCCGTCGCCACCCGAACCAGCCAGTCGTGGAGCTCCGCGCCGATCCGCGCGAAGCTCGCTTCGCTGACGGAGAGCTCGCGCTTCTCGGGCAGCGAGATCGACACCCCGACGGAGTCGCCGTCGACGAAGACGCGCGCAACGCGCTCGCCGCGCACGTAGATCAGGAAATCCGGTCCCGCGGGACGAACGCCACCGGCTCCGCTCACCGCGGAGGCACCTTCGAGCACGCGCAGCAGCCGCGCGAGCAGACTCGTGCTGCCACCGATCAGTGACGGCTTGGCCGGCGCGGGGTGGCTCTCGAGCTCGAACACCTCCGTTCCCTCCGCGAGCGCAGGGAGCGCGAGCAGGTGCACGGACGGTCCCCGCTCGCCCGCGCGGGCCGCGGCCTCTCGCGTGCGCTGCGAGAAGTGCGGAGCGGCAATCAGGACTTCGCGCAGGCTGCGGTCGCCCCCCGCCCGTCGGGCCACGATACGCGCCCAGCCGAGCAGGTCGAGGCCGTCGCGGCGGCTCGCGAGCAGCGCGATCGGGCGATTGCCCTCCCAGCGCGCGGCGCCGGCGGCCATGTTCTCGGGCAGCTCGTCGACGTTCTCGAGCTCGCCGACCTCGCGCAGGCCGACGCCGCGCACGTCGCGCAGGCTGTCGAGCATGCGGTTCCCGCCGCCTCCGCCGCCGAACCAGCGCCGTGTTCCCCAGCCTCGCTTCTTCAAACTCTCTCCTTTGCCGCCGCGGAGCGAACAGTATCCGCCGTGACGACTGCCGCCAGGGCGTCGTCGGGGCGGGCCCGGGCGGCCTCAAACATGGGTGTGTGGGTCGAAGAGCCGATCGTGCTCGTCCATCGCGAAGCGATCGGTCATGCCGGCGACGTAGTCGGCGATCGCGCGCTCCTCCGGCTCGCCCTGCGCGCGCTCGAGAACGTGGGGCGGCAGCTGCCGCGGATCCGAGGCGTACGCGCCCCAGAGGTCGCCGAGGATGCGCTCGGCCTTCGCGTTCATCCGCACCACGCGGTGGTTGCGGTAGAAGTTGTCGAGCAGGTAGCGCGCGACCGAGCGCTTCTCGGTCGCGATCTCCGGCGAGAATCCGATCAGCGGCTCGGTCGAGGCGCAGGCGTCCGCGACGCTCCGCGGCACGGCGCGCGCGAGCCGCTCGGCGCTCGACTCGATCAGGTCGCTCACCAGGAGATCGATCAACACCACCGTGATACGCGCGCGCAGCACGCGCGGATCGCCGTCGCCCTCGGCGCGCAGCACACCGCGCGCGCGGCGCCACAGCGCGAGCTCGCCGAGCGCGTCCCAGTCGAGCAGGTCCGCACGCAGGCCGTCGTCGAGATCGTGCGTGTGGTACGCGATCTCGTCGGACAGGTTCGCGATCTGGGCTTCGATCGTCGGCCCCGCTCCGAGCTCCGGAAGCGGAACCGGGTGGGCGTAGCGCGGGAAATCCGAGCCGTGCTTCAGGATGCCCGCGCGCGTCTCGGCGGTCAGGTTCAGCCCCGGGTAGCGCTCGTTGCGGTCCTCGAGCCAGTCGACGATGCGCAAGCTCTGGCGGTTGTGCTCGAAGCCGCCGTGCGCCTTCATCAGGTTGTGCAGGACCCGCTCGCCGGCGTGGCCGAAGGGCGGATGGCCGATGTCGTGCGCGAGCACGATCGCTTCGACCAGGTCCTCGTTCGCGCCGAGCGCGCGCGCG
>CAZMKX010000596.1:0-2961 GCA_964566375.1 uncultured Myxococcales bacterium | reverse complement strand
CGAGTGCTGCGCGAAGTAGCCGAGCTTCACGCTCGCGCCGAGCGTGGCTGCGCCGGAATCGGGCGCGAGCGCGCCCGCGACGATCTTCAGCAGCGTCGACTTGCCGGCGCCGTTCGCGCCCATCACGCACCAGCGCTCGCCGCGCCGGATCAGGAGCTCCAGGTCGTCGAAGATGATCTGCGGTCCGTAGGCCTTGCCGACGTGCGCGAGGCGCGCGACGTCGTCGCCCGATCGCGGCGGCGGCGCGAACGTGAACTCGAGCGTCTCGCGCCGCTTGGGCGGCGTCACGCGCTCGATCTTCTCGAGCTTCTTCACGCGTGACTGGACCTGCGAGGCGTGGCTCGCGCGCGCCTTGAAGCGCGCGATGAAGGCCTCCTCCTTGGCGAGCATCGCTTGCTGGCGCGCGTACTGAGCCGCCTGGCTGCGGTCCGCGAGCACGCGCTGCCGCTCGTAGAAGTCGTAGTTCCCGGAGTGCGTGATCAGCTCGCCGGCCTCGATCTCGACGATCTTCGAGACCATCCGGTTCAGGAACTCGCGGTCGTGCGAGGTCATTACTACCGCGCCCTCGAAGGCCGTGAGCCAGCTCTCGAGCCACAGGATCGACTCGAGGTCGAGGTGGTTCGTCGGCTCGTCGAGAAGCAGCACGTCGGGCTCCATCACCAGGATTCGCGCGAGCCCCACGCGCATCTTCCAGCCGCCCGAGAGCGCGCCGACGTCTCCGTCGACCTGCTCCGCCGCGAATCCGAGCCCGGCGAGAACGGAGCGCGCGCGCGACTCGAGCCCGTAGCCGCCGAGCGACTCGAAGTACGCCTGCGCCTCGCCGAAGCGCTCGATCAGGACGTCGAGCTCGTCGGCGCGCTCGGGATCGCCGAGTGCGTGCTCGAGCTCGTGAAGGCTTCGCGCGGCTTCGGAGACCGGTCCTGCGCCGTCGAGCGTGGCCTCGAGCACCGTCTGGCCCTTCATCTCGCCGATGTCCTGGCTGAAGTAGCCGATCGAGACGCCGCGCTCGACGGCGACCTGGCCGTCGTCCGGCTCCTCTTCGCGGGTGATCAGCCGGAAGATGGTGGTCTTGCCGGCGCCGTTGGGGCCGACCAGCCCGATCTTCTCGCCGCGATTCACGGCCGCGGACGCCTCCAGGAAGAGGATCTGCTCGCCGTGCCGCTTCGATACGGCGTCGATCCGGATCACGTGGGACGCAGGACGTCGCGCATCGCGTACAGACCCGGTGCGCGGCCGATCAGCCAGGCGGCGGCGCGCAGTGCGCCGGCGGCGAAGTTCTCGCGCGAGAGCGCGCGGTGCGAGAGCTCCACGCGCTCGCCCGGCCCCGCGAAGTAGACGGTGTGCTCGCCGACGCTGTCGCCCAGGCGCAGCGCCTGCAGGCCGATCTCGCGCGGGTCTCGCGCTCCGGTGAGGCCGTGCCGTGCGTACACCGCATCGTGTTGCAGGTCCTGGCCGCGAACGTCCGCGGCGGCGCGAGCGAGCGCGAGGGCGGTGCCGCTCGGCGCGTCCTTCTTCTGGTCGTGGTGCATCTCGAGAACGTCGATCTCGTAGCCTTCCAGCCGTCGCGCCGCCTCGGCGACCAGCTCGAGCAGGATCGTCACGCCGATCGAGAAGTTCGCCGTGCGCACGATCGCGAGCCGCTTCGCCGCGTCCGCGATTCGCGCCTCGCCCGCGGCCTCGAGCCCGGTTGTGCCGATCACGAGCGGCAGGCCGCGCGCCTCGGCCGGCTCCAGCAGCGCGAGCGACGAGGCCGGGGACGAGAAGTCGACCGCCACGTCGGCGCGGGCGCACGCCTCGCGCGGGTCGGAGCCGAGCTTCACGCCGCGCGAGATCTCCTGGCCGAGCGCCGGGTGGGAGGCGTGCTCGAGCGCCGCTCCGAGCTCGAGGGAGTCGCTGCGTTCGATCTGGCGGACGAGGCTCTGGCCCATTCGGCCCGCGGCACCGACGACGAGCACGCGCGTCATGCGCGCGGCAGCTCGGCGAGCGCGGCTTCGAGCCGGTCGCGGTTCTTCTTCGCCATCTCCGTGAGCGGAAGACGAAGCACCGCACTCGGAATCCGCCCGAGGATCGCGAGCGCGGTCTTCACCGGGATCGGGTTCGTCTCGACGAAGATCGCCTGCACCAGCGGCAGGAGCTCGAAATGGATCCGGCGCGCTCGCGCGAGGTCGCCCGCGGAGAAGGCGCGAACCAGATCACCCATCGCGCGCGGCGCGAGGTTCGAAACCGTCGAGATCACGCCGCGTGCGCCGATCGCGAGCATCGGCAGCGTCAGCGCGTCGTCGCCGGAGAGCACGGCGAAGTCAGGGGCAGAGGCGAGGATCGTCTCGGACGTCGCGCCGAAATCTCCGCACGATTCCTTCAGGCCGACCACCCCGGGGACACGGGAGAGGCGCGCGGTCGTCTCGGGCTCGATGCGTGACGCGGTGCGACCCGGAATGTTGTAGAGCACGATCGGGAGGCGCGTCTCGAGCGCCACCGCGCGGTAGTGCTGGTAGATGCCTTCCTGCATCGGCTTGTTGTAGTAGGGCGAGATCAGGAGCGCGCCGTCGGCGCCCGCGCTGCGCGCCGCGGCAGTCAGCTCGATCGCCTCGCGCGTCGAGTTCGAGCCCGCGCCCGCAACGACGGGAACGCGCTTCGCTGCGACCTCGACCACGTGCCGCACGACGCGCACGTGCTCTTCGTGCGAGAGCGTCGCGGCCTCGCCCGTGCTGCCGCACGGAATCAGGCCGTCTACGCCGTTCTCGATCTGCCACTCGACCAGGCGCGCGAGCGCCGGAAGGTCGAGCGAGCCGTCGGGCAGGAACGGCGTCACGAGCGCGGTGAAGGTTCCGGCGAGCGTCAGGGCCATTCGAGAGCTCCGTCGAAGACGTGGGCCGCGGGGCCCGTCATGTACACCGGCCCGTCGTCCTTCGGCCAGCGGATGCGCAGCACGCCGCCGCGCAGGTGGATGCGCACGTCGCG
>CAZMKX010000595.1:0-2970 GCA_964566375.1 uncultured Myxococcales bacterium | reverse complement strand
CCCGCATGCCTTCGACCGCCATCGCGCGCGCGCTCGAGACCGGCCAGCCCGTTCGTCTGCACGCGAGCGATGGAGAGGTGCTCGTGGCGAGAATCCTGGCCTGCGACGAGCACGAGATCTGCTTCGCGGTCGTGAGCTCCTCGCGGCCGGAGCGCTACGCGATCTGCGACTCGACGGGCTTCCGGCGGCCGTGGTCCGAGATCGAGCGGGCGGTTCTCGTGTCAGCTCGCAAGCAGCGCTAGCGCCTCGGCGTGAAGCAGGCCGTTCGACGAGACCAGGCTTCCGCCGTAGATCGAGCGCTCTCCCGCGAGCGTCGTGGCCCGCCCGCCCGCCTCCTCGACCAGAACCTGCAGCGCCGCGATGTCCCACGGCGCGACGATCGGGTCGACGGCGACCTCGCCCGAGCCCGTCGCCACCAGGCAGTGTTGCCAGAAGTCGCCGAAGCCCCGCTGCCGGTGCGTCGCGCGCGCCAGCGCGAGCAGGCCCGGCGGCGTGCGGCCGCCCTCGTACCCGGCGAGGCTTCCGTGAAAGAGCTGCGCGGTCTGGAGCTGTCGGATGCCCGACACAGAAATGCGTCGATCGCCCTGCCACGCCCCGTTCCCCCGCGATGCGTGCCAGCGCGTTCCGAGCGCGGGTGCGCTGACGACGCCCGCAGCGATCTCCGACTCGTGCTCGATCGCGAGCAGCGTCGCGAAGACGGGAATGCCGCGCGCGAAGTTCGACGTCGCGTCGATCGGATCGATGATCAGCCGCGTGGTGGAGCTGCCCGACTGCTCGCCCTGCTCCTCGCCGAAGACGCCGAGCTCGGGCCGGCGCGCGGCGATCAGGGCGCGCGCGGCCGTCTCGATCTCGCGGTCCGCCTCCGTGACCAGGCTCCGATCCGGCTTCTCCTCGATGCGCAGATCGACGCGGCGGAACAGCCTGCGGGCGATCTCGTCGGAGCGGTCCGCGATCTCGAACAGGAGCGGCAGCCAGTCGGTCGTCGTCACGCGCGGCATCGTAGCAGCGCGTCGGCGGCGCCTCAGCGCGGCTCGAGCTCCGAGCCCCGGGCGGCCAGCGATTCGAGCTCTTCGAGCAGCCGCGCCGGGGTCGGGGTGCCGGTCCGCGGTGCCGCGGAGAGCGAGACCGCCCCGATCGCGAGCCGGACGCGGCTGTCGCCGATCGCGAGCTCGCGCGACTCGAGGTGGTGGCGAAGACGCTCGGTGACCGTCGCCAGTGCAGGCGGCTCACAGCCCGGCAGGATCGCGACGATGCGCGCCTCGCCGAGCCGGCCCAGATCGTCGCTCCCGCGCACCCGCCGGCGGAGCTCGAGCGAGATCTGCGTGAGCGCCGCGGCGACGCCCTGTCCGCCCATGCGTTCGTCGAGCGCCTTCCAGTCCTCGATCTCGAACGACGCCAGGCCCACGGCTCCGCGCCGCTGCTGCGCGCGGGAGACGAAGGCGCCGAGCAGCGCCTCGAGCGACGCGCGCACGAGCAGGTTCGAGCCCGGCTCGCGCTCGAGACCTCCGCCGAGCGAGCGGCGCAGGTCGTCGAAGCCGCTGCGCGTATCGACGTCCGAATCCCGCTCGAGATCCATCGCCGACCGCGCGGGCGGACGGGACCCGTCGAGGCGCTCCCAGGGCTTCACCCTTTGGCGATCGGAAGCCCGCCGCCGGGAATTGAGCGATGCGCTTGCCGTCAGCCCCGTCGAGGCGCTAAACCACGCCGTGGCGCGCAGGCACGGCGCCGTATTCGTGCCAGCCCGTTCAGAGGAGAGCGCAGTGAGCCATCCCTCCCCGTCGACGGTGCCCGCGCCGTCTCCCCAGAGCGCAGCTCTCGCTGCCAAGACGGTGCGCATCCTCACCGTCGACGCCGTCCGGCAGGCCGGGATCGGACACGTGGGCTTGCCGCTCGGCTGCGCGGAGATCGGCGTGCTGCTGTTCTCGGAGATCCTGAAGCACGACCCCGCGCGACCCGACTGGTTCGACCGCGACCGCTTCGTCCTCTCGGCGGGGCACGGCTCGATGCTCCTGTACTCGCTGCTGCACCTCTCCGGATACGACTTGCCGATCGACGAGATCCGGCGCTTCCGGCAGCTGCACTCGCGCACGCCGGGACACCCCGAGCACGGCCAGACGGCGGGCGTCGAGACGACGACCGGGCCGCTCGGTCAGGGAGTGGGCAACGCCGTGGGCATGGCGCTCGCCGAGCGCCTGCTCGCCGCGCGCTTCGGCGCGGAGCTCGTCGACCACCGCACCTACGCGCTCGCGAGCGATGGCGATCTGATGGAGGGCGTCTCGCACGAGGCGTGCTCGCTCGCGGGACACCTCGGGCTCGGAAAGCTGATCGTGCTGTACGACGACAACGCGATCACGATCGAAGGGCCGACCGCGCTCGCGTTCTCGGAGGACGTCGCGCGGCGCTTCGAGTCGTACGGCTGGGACGTGCAGCGCGCGGATGGCCACGCGCCCGAATCGGTTCGCGCGGCGATCGCGCGCGCCCAGGCGAGCGAGGAACGGCCGCACCTGATCATCTGCCGCACGCACATCGGCTTCGGCTCGCCGGCGGTCGACACGGCGGATGCGCACGGCTCGTTCAAGGACGCCGACTACACCGAGCAGACACGCGCAAACCTCGGCTGGACGCTTCCTCCCTTCGAGGTGCCCGCGGAGGCGCGCGAGGTGTTCCGCGCCGGCGCCGCGCGCGGCGCGGAGCTGCGCAAGAAGTGGGAGGACCGGCGCACGCGCGTGCTCGCGGATCCGGGACTCGCAGCGCTCTGGCGCGCGATGGTCGAGCGCGAGCTGCCCGCGAACCTGCCGAGCCTCTTCCCGCAGCTGCGGGGCGAGAAGCCGATCGCCACGCGAGCGGCGTCGGGAAAGGTGATCAACGCGCTGGCAAAGGCGGTGCCGTCGCTGCTCGGCGGCTCGGCGGACCTGGCGGGCTCGAACCACTCCATGATCTCGGGCGAAGCCTCGATCGCGCGCGGCAAGT
>CAZMKX010000594.1:0-2970 GCA_964566375.1 uncultured Myxococcales bacterium | reverse complement strand
AGCACTTCGCGAAGATCGGCTGGAAGAACCACAAGCACTCGGTCAACAACCCGTATTCGCAGTTCCAGGACGAGTACACCCTCGAGCAGATCCTGGCGTCGCCACAGGTCTACGGGCCCCTGACCAAGCTGCAGTGCTGCCCGACGTCGGACGGGGGCGCCGCGGCGGTTCTCGCCAGCGAGGACTTCGTGCGCAAGCACAAGCTCGAGTCGAAGGCGGTCGAGATCCTGGGAATGGCGATGGCGACCGACATGCCGAGCACCTTCGACGAGAAGAGCATGATCAAGCTCGTCGGCTTCGATCTGACGGCGAAGGCCGCGCAGAAGGTCTACGCGCAGTCGGGCCTGGGCCCCGAGAACGTGGACGTGGTGGAGCTCCACGACTGCTTCTCGTGCAACGAGCTGATCACGTACGAGGGACTGGGTCTCTGCCCGGTGGGCAAGGGCGGCGAGTTCGTCGACTCCGGCGCGAACACCTACGGCGGCAAGGTCGTGGTGAATCCGTCGGGCGGTCTGATCTCGAAGGGCCATCCCCTCGGCGCGACGGGGCTGGCGCAGTGCTCGGAGCTCACCTGGCAGCTTCGCGGTGACGCACAAAAGCGTCAGGTGCCGGGCGCGAAGGTGGCGTTGCAGCACAACCTGGGCCTGGGCGGGGCGGCGGTGGTCGCCATGTACCGCAAGGCGAGCTTCGCCTGATCGATAGGTGAGCGAGCGGCGGTCGCCACCCGAGCTCGACTCCCCGTCCGACCCCGAGGTCGAGACGGGAGCGCTACCGGCGGGAACGGTCGCGGTCGCCGCCGGTGCGCCCACGCGCGACGAGCTGCGCCGGCGCACCGACCGCGACATCGTGCGGCTCGCCTGGCCTGCGATCATCTCGCAGGTCCTGGCGAGCGCCGTGTCGCTGATCGACATCGCCATGCTCGGTCGCCTCGGCACCGACGCGCTGGCCGCGGTCGGCTACACGTCGCAGTTCTTCCAGCTCGCGCAGGCGGCGCTGCTCGCGCTCTCGGTCGCGTGCGTCGCGCTGATGGCGCGCGCGCTCGGCGCGGGCGAGCCCGAGCGCGCGCGCGGCGCGTTCGCTGCCTCGCTCGTGCTCGCCGTGGCCTCGGCGGTCGCGATCTGCATCGTCTCGGTCGGATTTCCGCGCCAGCTTCTCGGCATGCTGAACGCGGACCCGGCCGTGATCGACCGCGCCGTCCCGTACTTCCGCCTCACGCTCGGCTCGACGCTGTTTCTGGCCGTCGCGCTCACCGTCGAGAGCGCGTTCCGCTCGGCGCGCAACACCACCACGCCGCTCCTGATCGCGGGCGTGATCACCGCGGTGAAGCTCGCGCTGAACTTCCTGCTCATCTTCGGCACGTTCGGCTTCCCGAAGCTCGACCTCGTCGGCGCGGGCCTCGCGACGCTCGGCTCGCAGCTCGTCGGCGTCGCGATCTTCGTCTGGGTCTCCCAGCGGAGCGACCGGCCGGAGTCGCAGGCCGTTCGGCTGCGCCGGGCGGACTTCGCGCACGTGCGGGAGTTCCTGCCCGAGACCGCGCGCGTCTCGTGGCCGGCGCTCGGCGAGCGCGTGCTGCTGAACAGCGCGCTGCTCATCTACTTCTGGGTGCTCTCCGACTACGGGCCGGTCGCGATCGCCGCCTACACGATCGGGGTTCGGCTGCTCTCGTTCTCGTGGATTCCGGGCGTGGGCATCTCGATCGCGGCGTCGACGCTGGTCGGTCAGGCGCTCGGCGCGGGAGACGCGCGTCTGGCGGCTCGCGCGGGCTGGCGCGCGGCGCGGCTCTCGCTGATCGTCTCGCTCGCGCTCTTCGTGGTCTTCGCGCTGCTGCGCAAGACGCTCGCGGAGGGCTTCACCGACGACACCGACGTGATCGCCGCGCTCGAGCCGTTCATGCTCCTGCTCGGCATCGCGCAGCCCTTCCTGGGCGTGCACTTCACGCTCGCGGGCGCGCTGCGCGGCGCGGGAGACACCGTCACGCCGCTCTGGTCGGCGACGCTCGGAAACTGGATCTTCCGCGTGCCGCTCGCGCTGCTCGTGGCGAAGGTCTTCCACGCCGACGTGGTCTGGGTCTGGGCGACGGTCGTATTCGATCACGTGACCCGCGCGATCTGGCTCACCTGGGCCTTCAAACGCGAGCGCTGGGCGAAGAACCTGGGCGCCGCGCTCGGCCGCGGGCCCTGACACCGAAGGAAGGAGAGATCTCATGACCCCGCACTCGGAATGGGAGAAGCTGCTCGAGCGCGACGCCTTCGACGTGCTCTTCCGCGAGGCGACGGAGCGGCCGTTCGGGAGCCCGCTGAACGCGGAGAAGCGCAAGGGCACCTACGTGTGCGCGGCGTGCTTCGAGCCGCTGTTCACGTCCGACGCGAAATTCGACAGCGGCACGGGCTGGCCGAGCTTCTTCGCGCCGATCGAAGGGCGTCTCGCCACCAAGCGCGACTGGAAGCTGCTGCTGCCGCGAACGGAGTACCACTGCGCGCGCTGTGGCGGACACCAGGGGCACGTTTTCAGCGACGGACCCCCGCCGACGGGCCAGCGCTACTGCAACAACGGCGTCGCGCTGCGCTTCGTGCCCGACGGCGAGCCCCTGCCCGAGCCACGGGCGGCGCGCTAGTTCCGCGCTAGGCTCGCGGGCGTGACCGACCGCGTCGAGATCGACCTGCGCGCGCGAGAGAAGCGCGTCTACGACCGCCTGCGCGCGCGCGTGATCGCGCACCAGCCGGGCGCGAGCGTCGGAATCCGCGACCTGCTGCTCTTCCTGCCCGATCTGGTGGTGCTGCTCTACCGCCTGGCGCGCGATTCCCGCGTGCCCGCGGGAGCGAAGGCCGTGGCCGCGCTCGGCATCGGCTACGCCTTCTCGCCGATCGACATCCTGCCCGAGATCCTGTTCGGTCCGCTCGGCTTCCTCGACGACTTGCTGATCGCCGCCGCGGCCGTCTCCTACGTCGTGAACCACGTGCACCCCGATCT
>CAZMKX010000593.1:0-2979 GCA_964566375.1 uncultured Myxococcales bacterium | reverse complement strand
CCAGATCCAGCCCAAGGTCTTGTTCGCGACCGACGGCTACCACTACGCCGGCAAGAGCCTCTCGCTGCTGGAGCGAATCGCCGAGATCCGCGCCGCGCTGCCGTCGCTCGAACGCGTGGTGGTGGTGCGCTTCCTGGGCCTGGGCGCCGTCCCCGGGGCCGACGCATTCCACGAGCTCCTGCAGCCGCGGCCGCCGGAGCTCCGCTTCGAGCGCCTTCCGTTCGCGCACCCGCTCTTCATCCTGTACTCGTCCGGCACGACGGGCGCACCGAAGTGCATCGTTCACGGTGCGGGCGCGGTTCTGCTGAAGATTGCGGTCGAGCAGCGGATCCACACCGACCTGCGCCGCGACGACCGCTTGTTCTACTTCACCACCTGCGGGTGGATGATGTGGAACTGGCTCGCCACCGGACTGGCCGCGGACGCCACTCTGGTTCTGTATGACGGCTCGCCCTTCCACCCCGACGAGCGCGTGCTCTTCGACCTGCTCGACGCCGAGCGGGTGCGCGTCTTCGGCACCTCGGCGAAGTTCCTGGACGCGCTGCGGAAGTCCGGTCTCGAGCCGGCGCGCACGCACGACCTGGGCTCGGTCGACACGATCCTCTCGACCGGCTCGGTGCTGGCGCCCGAGAGCTTCGACTTCGTCTACGCGGGCATCAAGCGCGACGTGCTGCTCTCCTCGATCTCGGGCGGAACGGACATCGCGGGCTGCTTCGTCGCGGGCTCGCCGACGCTGCCGGTGTACCGGGGCGAGGCGCAGTGTCTGGCGCTCGGCATGAAGGTCGAGGTCTTCGACGACGCGGGGCACGCGCTTCCGCCCGGCGGAAAGGGGGAGCTCGTCTGCACGCGCGCGTTCCCGTCCATGCCGGTCGGATTCTGGAACGATCCGGACGGAAGCCGCTACCGCGCCTCGTACTTCGAGAAGTTCCCCGGCGTGTGGCACCACGGCGACTGGGTCGAGCTGACACCGAACGGTGGCATGATCCTGTACGGGCGCTCGGACGCGGTGCTGAACCCGGGCGGCGTGCGCATCGGCACGGCCGAGATCTACCGGCCGGTCGAGCAGCTCGACGAGATCGTCGAGGCGCTCGCGATCGGACAGGACTGGGAGCACGACGTTCGCGTCGTGCTCTTCGTGCGGCTGCGCGCGGGCGTCGCGCTCGACGCCGCGCTCGAGGCGAGGATCCGCGCGGCGATCCGCACGCACGCCACGCCGCGCCACGTGCCGGCGCGGATCGTCGCCGTCGAGGACATCCCGCGCACCAAGAGCGGCAAGATCGTCGAGATCGCCGTGCGCGACGTCGTTCACGGCCGTCCCGTGAAGAATCGCGAGACGCTCGCGAACCCCGAAGCGCTGGAGCACTTCCGGGATCGGCCGGAGCTCGCGACCTAGACTGGCTGCCCGCGAGCCGAGGAGAAGATCGATGTCGAAGTGGATTCCGCTCGTCGTGCTTTTGCTCGCGCTCGCCGCGCCCGCGCCGCGCGCGGTGGCGGACTGCAACGCGCCCAATCCCGACGAGCGCGACCGCGTCGAGCTGCGCACGCCGATCGCACCCGTCTGCCTCGATCTGCTCGACGACCCGAACGAGGCGCCCCTCACCGTCGAGAACTTCCTGAACTACGTCGAGGACGGCGACTACGACGGGATGTTCTTCCACCGGCTCGTTCCCGGCTTCGTGATCCAGGGCGGCGGCTACCGCCACGACGCGGTGACCGGGTACGCGGAGCTCCCGAAGGACCCTGCCGTGCCGAACGAGCCCGGAATCGAGAACGTGCGCGGCACCGTCGGCATGGCGAAGCTGCCGAATCAGCCGAACAGCGCGACGAACCAGTTCTTCATCAACCTCGCGGACAACCGCAGCATCCTCGACCAGCAGAACGGCGGGTTCACCGTCTTCGCGCGCGTGGTGCCCGAGGACATGGCGGTGGTCGACGCGCTCGCCGCACTTCCGCGCGAGTACGGCCCGTTCGCGATCGACAGCGCGCTCTCCGGCAACTTCCCCGAGATCCCGCTCTTGCGGAAGCTCGACCACGAGCGACACGGTTGCCTCAAGCTGAAGTCCGGCGTGAGCGACAGCGGCGGGCCGCTGGGCAAGGAGAGCTGCGACACGGACGAGGAGTTCGATGCGGCCGTCGAGGCGTCGATCGCGGCGCTCGATCCCACGGTTCCCGAGCGGCTCGTGCAGGTGCCGGGCATCGTGCGCAACCCTGCGCCGCTGTGTCCGGGCGCGCCCGTCGTCTGCACGGCGGCGTCGAAGGCGCGACTGTCGATCAACGAGAAGAGCCAGGGCAAGGAGAAGCTGAAGCTCGACCTTTCGGGCTTCTCGAGCGCGACCACGCAGGCGGACTTCGGCGATCCCGCCACCGGCACGTCGAGCTACGCGTTGTGCGTGTACGACGACGCGGACGCGCTCGTCGGCGAGCTGGCCGTCGAGCGCGCGCAGCTTCTCTGCGGCAAGAAGCTCGCGCCGTGCTGGAAGGCGCAGTCGACGACGGGCTATGCGTTCAAGGACGCGGCCGGTCTCTCGGACGGCGTGCGCTCGCTCGTCGCCGCGAGCGGGCCCGCGGGCAAGGGCAAGCTCGCGCTCTCGGCTTCGAACAACACTCCGAAGGACCAGATCGGCATGCCGACCGGCCTCGCCGGCGCGCTGGCAGGTGCGACGGCGGCGACCGCGCAGGTGCACGCCGGCACGGCCGACTGCTACTCCGCCGACCTCTCCGACGTGAAGACCGCCACGAGCACCGAGTTCAAGGCCGCCACGCCCTAGCGCGGGGGCGCCCGAGGCGCGCGCGCCCGAGCCGTCACGCGGCCGCGTCGGTACTGGGCATCCTCCCCACGTAGCGCGAGCTCGGGCGGATGATGCGCGAGCTCTCGCGCTGCTCGTCGACGTGTGCGAGCCAGCCGGCGACGCGTGCGACGGCGAACACCGGCGAGAACAGCTCCTGCGGGAGGCCGATCGCGTCGAGCAGCACCGCGGT
>CAZMKX010000592.1:0-2991 GCA_964566375.1 uncultured Myxococcales bacterium | reverse complement strand
GCAGATCCTCGACCAGCCGCGAGAGCCGCTCGCTGTGGCGCAGGATGATCTCGATGTAGTTTCGGGACGCCTGCGCGCCGAGCTCGCTCGACAGCAGCATCTCGGCGAAGCCGCGGATCGCCGTGAGCGGCGTCTTGATCTCGTGCGATGCGTTGGCGACGAAGTCGCGGCGAACCGTCTCCAGGCGCCGCACCTCGGTCATGTCGTGGAAGACGGCGACCGCACCCTTCGCGTCCCCGATCGCGAAGCTCGCGGCGTGAACCGCCAGAACGCGGCGCTCGGGGCCGCCGAGCGTGAACTCGCGGTGCACGGGGGCGCTCTCCGCGAGCGCCGCGCGCAACGCGTCGTCGACTTCGGCGTTGCGGATCGCGGCCAGCGGTCGGAGCCCCGTCACGTCGCTGCGAACGCCGAGCAGCTCGCGAAGCCGCGGGTTGGCGAGGACGATGCGCTCCGCGTCGTCGACGACCAGAACCCCCTCGACCATCACGCGCAGAACCGCCGCGAGCCGGTCGCGTTCGGCGACGATCTCGGCGTGGCTGCGCTCGAGGTCCTCGGCCATTCGGTCCAGCGCGCGCGAGACGTCGCCGAGCTCGTCGTTCGAGCGCCAGCGCACGCGCGCGGCGAGGTCGCCGGCGGAGAGCCGGCCGAGCGCGGCCTGGAAGGCCCAGAGCGGTCGGAGCAGCGCCCGCGAGAAGAAGAACGAGAGCACGAGCGCGGCGACGAGCGCGATCGCGCCGCCGGCGACGAGCGCGGAGCGCAGCTCGCCGACCGCGGCGTCGACCGAAGACAGGTCCGAGGCGATCCGAACGACACCGGGTGGTGACGGCGAGCCGCGCGGAACCGCGAGATAGAGGAGGGGCCGGCCGACGGTGTCGCTGCGGCGGGTGTTCGAGCCGACGCGACCCGCGAGCGCAGCGGCGACCTCGGGGCGATCCGCGTGGTTCGCGACGCTCGCGAGCTCGTCCGCCCGGACGTCGGAATCCGCCACCACGCTGCCATCGGGCGCGATCAGGGTGACGCGGACGCGCGCGGCCGCGGCGGCGCGGCGGGTCAGCTCCGAGAGCGCGTCGCCGTGCGCGCGATCGAACGGGACGTCCCGAACCAGCTCGGCGACCGTCTGCGCGTTGGACTCGAGCCAGGTCTCGATGTGCGCGCGCTCGCGCGCGCGCACGGCGCGGTCGACCCAGAAGCCGGAGAGGCCCGACGCGGCCAGGACCAGAAGCGCCAGCGCGATCATCAGTCGGCGCTGGATCTTCGGCATCTCGCTACTCGGCGAAGCGGTAGCCGACGCCCCGCACGGTCTCGATCAAGCCGCCCGCCTCGCCGAGCTTCTCGCGCAGGCGTTTCAGGTGGGTGTCGATCGTGCGCGAGGTGACGGTGATGTCCGAGCCCCAGACTTCGTCGAGAAGGCGTTCGCGCGTCATCACGCGGCCCGGTCGGGTCATCAGCGCGAGCAGGAGCTGGAACTCCTTGGCGGTGAGGACGATCTCGTGCCCTGCGACGCTGGCGCGGTGGGATTCGGGATCCACGCGGAGCTGTGCGTGCTCGAGGACGCGCACGCGCTCGCCGGACGGCGCACGGCGCCGCAGCACCGCGCGCACGCGCAGGCTGAGCTCCCGCGGGCTGAAGGGCTTCGTCACGTAGTCGTCCGCGCCCACCTCGAGGCCGACGACGCGGTCGATCTCCTCGGACTTGGCCGTCAGCATGATGATCGGCACCGATGCGAGCCGCTGATCCGCGCGGATGCGCGAGCAGAGCTCCGTGCCGGACAGATCCGGTAGCATGACGTCGAGCAGGATCAGGTCGGGCGGCGCCCGCCGCAGCGCGGCCAGCGCCTCGTTTCCGCTGGCGGCCGTCTCGACGACGTAGCCGGCCTGGGTGAGTCCGACGCGAACGAGCTCGAGCAGGTCCGGCTCGTCGTCGATCGCGAGGATGCGCGCACCCATCTTCAGACTCCCGAGGCGCGGCGCGCGAGCTTCTCCGCGTGCTTCACGTTGCGCGCCTCGACGGCGAGGATCACGTCCTCGGCGATGTTCGTGGCGTGATCACCCACGCGCTCGAGGCTCTCCGCGATGAAGATCACGTCGACGGCCTGTGCGGCGCGCGCGGGATCGCGCTCCATTCCGTCGATCAGCTCGCGCACGAGGCCGTCCTGCAGCTCGTCCACGCGATCGTCGCCCGCGATCACCGCGCGGGCCGCTTCCGCGTCGAGCTGCTGGAAGCTGTCGAGCGCCGCGCGAAGCTGCCGGGTGGCCTCGACCTGCAGCGGCTCGAGCCGCGCGGGAAGCGCGGTCTGCGGCCGCTCCGCGAGGCGCATTCCGCTCTTGGCGATGTTCCGCGCGATGTCGCCGATCCGCTCGAGGTCCGTCGCCATCGTCTTGATCGCGATCACCTGGCGAAGGTCCTCGGCCACCGGGGCCTGCAGCGCGAGCGCGCGCAGGATCCCGTCGTCGATCGCGACGTCGAGGCGGTCGATCTCCAGGTCGTCCGCCTGCACCGCCGCGCCCAGGGCGCGGTCGCGTTCGGCGACGCAGCGCAGGGCCTTGGCCAGGATCGCCTCTGCCAGCGCGCCCATGCGCAGGATGAGCTCGCGCAGGTCGTCGATCGTCGATTCCGACTTCGTGAAAGGCCTTCCAGTCACGGGGCGAAGCATAGCAAGGCGCGCCCGCGAAGCGTGTCGGATCCGTGACGGCCCGGCAGCGATTCCGCGAAACGATTCGTCACCGAAACGTCAAATGGGCGACGCGACCGCGACACCCGTCCGACCCATCTTGCCCGCCGAATCCACGGAGGTGAGAACCGAAATGAAGCGAATCGCTCTCGGCATCGCGTTGCTCTCGACGGGCCTCGGCCTGGTTCCCGGCCGTTCCCTGGCGTCCGAAGCCACGGTCGACAAAGCCATCGCACCCTACGCAAAGGTGAGTGGCATCGCCGGAAACCTGAGCTCGATCGGCTCGGACACGCTCAACAACCTGATGACGTTCTGGGCCG
>CAZMKX010000591.1:0-2997 GCA_964566375.1 uncultured Myxococcales bacterium | reverse complement strand
AAGCCGGTGGACAAGGGCGCCCTGGCGACGCACCTGCGGCAGGAGCTTTCGCGCGCGCACGATCGGGCCCGCGACGAGGTGCAGGAAGAGCGCGATCGACGTGGCGAAGCGGAGCAGGCTCTTCTCGGGGGCGACCTCGCGGCGGTATACGTCGATCACGTAGCTCATGCTCTGGAACGTGTAGAAGGAGATGCCCACGGGCAGGACGACGTCGAGCGCGACCTCGGGAAGCGCGATGCCCAGCGCCCCGAAGGCCGCGCGCGCCGAGTCGACCGCGAAACGGAAGTACTTGAAGAAGCCGAGCAGACACAGATTGGTGACGAGGCTGGCGACGAGCAGGCGCCTGCGAGCGCGCGGCTCGTCGAGGCGCGCGAGCCAGTGTCCGACCGCGAAGTCGACGCCGGTCTGGAACCAGAGCAGCGGGAGCAGCCGCCAGTCCCACCAGGCGTAGAACAGGTAGCTCGCCAGGAGCGTGAGCCACAGCCGCAGCGCGCCGCGCGTCCCCAGGTACGCGACGAGGAAGGTCGGGAAGAAGACCAGGAATGCGAGGCTGTTGAAGAGCAAGGACCCGTCCGGCCGGCTTCCGGCGCGCGAGAGCCTGAGCGAGCGCGAACGGCCGGTCAAGACCGTGGCGGCCGCGTGGTACGCTCGAGCGCCAGAGGTCGATGCGATGTTGCTGAACGGCGTGCGCGTGGTGGAGATGGGCTTCTGGATCGCGGCTCCCGCCGCCGCCGGTCTGATGGCCGACTGGGGCGCCGACGTGGTGAAGATCGAGCCGCCCGCTGGCGACCCCATGCGCCACTTCTTCCGAGCTGCGGCGGGCATCGAGCTCCCGTCGTGCCCGCCGTTCGATCTCGACAACCGCGGCAAGCGCTCCGCCGTCATCGACCTGTCCGAGCCGGAGGGCCGGGCGCTCGCGCTCGATCTCGTCACCCGCGCGGACGTGTTCATCACCAACTACCGGCACGACGCGCTCGAGCGGCTCGGTCTGGATTGGGAGACGCTCGCGCGGCGGGCGCCACGCCTCGTTTACGCGCACGTGACGGGCTACGGCCAGGAAGGCCCCGACAAGGGCCGCGCTGGCTACGACATCGGCGCGTTCTGGGCGCGCGCGGGCATCGCGCATCTGCTCGCGCAGCCCGGCGCGGAGCCGGTCGGCGCGCGCGCGGGCGTGGGCGATCACGTCACCGGCTCGCACGCGCTGGCGGGAATCCTGGCCGCGCTCTACGCGCGCGAGAGGTCGGGACGGGGCCAGCTCGTCGACGCGTGCCTGCTGCGCAGCGGCATCTACACGATCGGCTTCGACCTGGCGCAGCAGCTCGCGTTCGGCGCGGTTGCGCAGGCGGGCAAGCGCGAGGAGTCGATCATCCCTACCGCGTCGTCCTACAAGGCGGCGGACGAGCGCTGGATCTGGCTGCTCGGGGTCGAGGCGGACCGGCATTGGCCGCGTCTGTGCGAGGGGCTCGGGCGCGCCGACCTGAAGGACGATCCGCGCTTCGCCAGCGCCACCGCCCGGCGCGAGAACGCGCGCGAGATGATGCGCATCCTCGATGCCCAGTTCGCCACGCGCCCCCTCGCCGAGTGGCTGGAGCGCTTCGATGCGGTCGACCTCTGGTGGGCCCCGGTCCACACGCCCGAGCAGGTGACGCGCGATCCGCAGGCGCTCGCCGCCGGCGCGATCGTCGACGTTCCGGACGGCCGCGGGGGTACGCAGAAGAGCGTCGGAAGCCCGGTCCGATTCAGTGCCGCGGACGTCACCCCGCGGGCGCCGATCCCGCAGCTCGGCGAGCACACCGACGCCATTCTGGCCGAGCTCGGCGTGTCACCCGCGCGCCTCGCGCAGCTGCGCGAACGCCGCGTGATCGCCTGACTCAGTTGTTCTGGAGCTTCAGCTTCAGCTTGAACTCGGTCGTGTACTCGGAGGTCGCGGCCGTGCCCTCCATGCGGATCTTCTTGGCCTTCTTGTCGATGTCGCCCGAGCCGACCAGGACGGGATCGTCGTCGGCGCCCACCACGTTCATGTGGAAGTTTCCGACGGAGCCCGAAAGCGTGATCTCGGAGACCGAGGAGCCGTCACCGGTGGGAAGGGGCTCGTCGAAGGTGATCGAGACGATCAGGTCGGGGCTGTCCGGGGCCTGGATGATCTCGACGTCGACCTTCGACTTGTACTTGATGCGCGAGTCGTTCGAGCCGCCGATGGTCTGGTCGTAGATCTTCGCCGAGATCTTTCCGCTCCAGGAGCCGTCGAGATACGGCACGCCCGAGGACTGGGCCCGGGACTCCGCAGCCAGGACGAGTGCGAGCGCGACGACGAAGCAAGCGATGCGATTCAAGACGAACCTCCCACGTTGAACCCCGCGCCGACTGTAGCGACGCAGCTCGGCGTTGCACAGCGGCGATGCGATATGCTGCGCGCCGTGGATGCCGACCCGAAGCTCGTCTACTGGACGGCGGCGCTCGTGAACATGGGGATCGCGCTCGGCCTCGCGGTCGCGGGCGTGCGGCGCGTGAGGCGGCGCGACGTGGCGGGCCACCGGCGTTTCATGCTCGGTGCGACGGCGCTGGTCGGGCTCTTCCTGGTCTCGTACGTCGCAAAGGTCGCCTGGCTCGGCCGCGAGCGGCTCGAGCTCTGGGACCCTCGCTACGTCTGGACCCTGCGCTTCCACGAGACCTGCGTGCTGACGATGGTGATCGCGGGCGGCCGCGCGCTCTGGCTCGGCGCGCGGGAGGGCTTCCGCGATTCCGAGCGCGCCTGGGTGCACCGCCGCGCCGGGCGGATCGCGCTCATCTCCGCGGGTCTCGGCGTGCTGAGCGCGACCTACGTGCTGTACGGGATGTACGAGCGGATGGCCTAGGCCACCGCCGCGGCCGCGGCCGGCCGCAGCAGCTCGATCATCTCGGCGCGCGTCGGTCCCGTCGCGAGCGGCGGGCGATTGTGGCGATCGTTCCAGGCGCGCAGGACGGCCTGCATCAGCTCGGGCCGGCGCATCAGGTCCT
>CAZMKX010000590.1:0-2997 GCA_964566375.1 uncultured Myxococcales bacterium | reverse complement strand
GGAAGCACGTATCGCGCGGTCTGCGTGCTCGAGCGCCTGCTCGAGCGCGGCGAGCGCGTGGTCGCGTTCATCGGTGTCGAGGGCGGCGACGAGCGCGACTTCTGCCCCGAGATCCTCGAGCTCTGCGATCGCGCCGGAATCCCCGCGCGCAGCGGCCAGAAGCTCGGCGAGGAGATCGTGCGCTGGCTCGAGGATCGCATCCGACCCGAGCTCGCGATCGCGCTCGGCGGGAACGTCCAGGTGCCGCTCTCGGTCGGCGGGAACTGCCGTCTCGGCCTGGTCGAGATCAGCGACCGCTTCTCCGATCCGGGCTGTCCCGGCGTCGTCCTGCGACAACGAGGCCAGGAGGTCCTGCGCCGCGAGCTGCCGGCGGCGCAGCCGGACGACGATGCGGGCGACGCGTACATGAGCATGCTCGAAGCCACGAGCGAATGTCTCGAGACGTTCCTCGATCAGCTCGCGACGCCTCGTGCCGAGCCGGTCTGGAGCGTGCCGTTCGAGTTCGCGAGTGCCGGGGGCGACGCGCTCGCTCGTCAGGTCGCGTGTCCTGACGCGGGTCGAGAGACTGTCGCACTCGAGCGCGAAGCCGCCGACTATCTGGGTGCCGAGCGCGTGCTCGCGCTGCGCTCGAGCGGCGAGGCGTTCCTCGCGCTCGCGGCCGAGCTGGGCCTCGGGCAGGAGGACGAGGTGATCGTTCCGGGCGTGATCTCCGCGGCGGCGCTCGGCGCGCTTCACGCGGCGGGCGTGCGTCCGGTCTTCGCCGACGTCCATCCCGAGCGCCTCACGCTCTCGCCCACGTCCGCTGCGTCCGTGATCACGCCGCGAACGCGCGCGATCCTGGTCGCGCACCCGCTCGGCCAGGCTGCCGAGCTCGACGCGCTGTACGGTCTCGCCGAGGAGCGCGGTCTCGAGCTGATCGAGGACGGTTGCGAGAGTCTCGGCGCGCGCTTCGACGGCTCGAGGCTCGGACGTAGCCCGTGCGTGACCGTCTTCCGGCTTCCGCTCGGCGTGCACGCGCCGGGCTCGCAAGTCTGCCTGCTCGCGCTTCCCGAAGCGATCGCCGGCGCGCTCGCGCCTCGCCTCGCCGAGCAACGCGTCGGCGACGGGCTCGCGGCCCTTGCGCGCCGTACGCTTGCGCACTGGGAGGACCGCATCGCCGCGCGCCGGCGCATCGCGGGCGCCTACTCCGCGGAGCTCTCGCGCTACGACGCGTTCCGCGTTCCGCCCACGCCCGAGCACGCGCTGCCGACCTACTCCGGGTATCTCCTTCGGCTCACCCGTTTCGCGCGAAGCACGGCCGACGATCTGTCGAAGCTCCTCACCGAGAGCGGGATCGAGACGCGCCGACTGCACCTTCCGCTGAGCGAGCGCGAGCTCGCGAGCCTGCCCGCCGCGGAGCATGCGCGCTCCACCGGAATCCTGCTTCCGATCGACGAGGCACTCGGCGACTCGCAGCGCGACCGCGTCCTCGACGAGATCTTCAGCTTCTGCATCGGATAGCGGGAGCGGCGCGGACGGCTGGACGGGCGAAGCCGGGCGAGGACGATCAGACTCGCGTGAGCCAGCTCTCGTACTTGCGGTCGCGACCTTTCACGGCGTCGAAGAAGGTGGCCTGGATCGTCTTCGTGATGGGGCCACGCGAGCCGATGCCGATCTGGCGGTCGTCGATCTCGCGCACCGGCGTGAGCTCGGCCGCGGTGCCCGTCAGGAAGACCTCGTCGGCGCAGTAGACCTCGTCGCGCGTCAGGCTCGTCTCGACGACCTCGATTCCCTTGTCGCGGGCGATCCGGATCACCGCGTCGCGCGTGATGCCCTCGAGCACGGAGACGAGCGGCGGCGTCTTCAGCACGCCGCGTCGCACGATGAAGATGTTCTCGCCGCTGCACTCCGCGACGAGCCCGTTCGTGTCGAGCATGATCGCCTCGTCGTAGCCCATGCGCGTGACTTCGCGCTTGGCCAGGATCGAGTTCACGTAGTCGCCGCACGTCTTCGACTTCGTCATCGACACGTTCGGGTGGTGGCGCGTGTAGGACGAGACCTTCGCGCGAATGCCGCGCTCGAGGCCCTCCTCGCCCAGGTACGCGCCCCACGGCCAGACGATGATCGCGACCTGCGGCGGATTGTCCTTCGGAAGGAGTCCCATCGCGCCCGCGCCCAGGTACACGAGCGGCCGGATGTACCCCTCGGCCATGTGGTTCGCGCGAAGCGTGTCCAGGATCGCGGACTCGATCTGCTCCGGCGCGTAGGGCATGGCGATCTCGACGATCTTCGCCGAGAGCGCGAGCCGCTCGACGTGCTCCTTCAGGCGGAAGACGTTGCTGCGGCCGTCGTCCGCCCGGTAGCAGCGAATGCCCTCGAAGACCCCGAGCCCGTAGTGCAGGGTGTGCGTCAGGATGTGGACGTTGGCCTCGTCCCACGCGATCAGCTTGCCGTTGTGCCAGACGCGCTCGGTCTTCTCGACGCCCACTACTTCTTCTTCCTTCCGAAGAGCATGCCCGAGACCGTGTCGTCGCCCTTGGCTCGACGCAGCTGCATCAGGCGCAGCTCGCGCGCGGCCTCGACGTGATTGGCGCGGAGCTCGATCGTCTTGCGGAACATTCTCTCCGCTTCGGGCAGGTCTCCGCAAGCCTTCTTGATCTGCCCCAGGTAGTAGTAGCCCGTGGGTGACTGGGGCGAGAGCGCGATGCCCTTCTTCACGTGCTCGATGCCTACCTCGGGGTCGCCGCCGCGCTGATCCTGGTTCTTCAGGTACATCACCCAGCCGCGCAGCGTGTGGAACTCGCCTTCGTTCGGATCGAGCTCGAGCGCCCAGCGCAGGCACTCCAGCGCCGCGTCCCATTCCTTGCGGCGGATCGCGTCCTCGGCGCGCTGGTACTGCTGCTCGGCGGTGAGGATGCGGTTCACCTCGCCCCGGTCCGCGGTTGCGCCGCGTGTCTTCCGCAGCTGCGCGACGTAGGCCGTGCGCGCGTCGAGGCGGCCGAGCACGTCGTTCGCCTC
>CAZMKX010000589.1:0-2997 GCA_964566375.1 uncultured Myxococcales bacterium | reverse complement strand
ACGGGCGTGCTGGGACAGCTGCAGCGCCGCGCGATGAGCTTCTCGATGATCCTGGTCATCGGCTTCCTGCTGCTCGTCTCGCTCGCGCTGACGACGCTGATGTCGGGTCTGCACGAGGCGATCGACGCGTACTTCTCGGTGCCGAACGAGGTGCTGTCGCTGGCGAACTTCACGGTCTCGTTCGCGATCGTGACGGCGCTCTTCGCGATGATCTTCAAGCTGCTGCCGGACGCGCGCATCGAGTGGCGCGACGTCTGGCTCGGTGCCGCCGTGACCGCGCTGCTCTTCACGATCGGGAAGTCGCTGATCGGCATCTACCTGGGTCGCGCCGGCGTCACGTCGGTCTACGGCGCCGCGGGCTCGCTCGTGCTCGTTCTGCTCTGGGTCTACTATTCGTCGCAGCTCCTCTTCCTCGGCGCGGAGTTCACGGAGGTGTACTCGCGCCGCTACGGATCCCGCCAACAGGATGGTTCATGAAGCCGATCGCATTGCTCGCATTGCTGGGACTGGCCTCCGCGTGCTCCTTCCGCGGCGGCGACTTCGCGCCGATGGCGAAGGAGCCCGAGACGCCGTGCTCCCGCGAGGCCGAGGCCTTCTGCAAGGGAAACCTGGGCTCCGCCGACCTCGCGACCTGCGTGAAGCGCGAGACGTACCGCTGCGAGCTGCTCGAGCAGCAGCAGGGCGAGACGGCCGAGCCCGCGACGCCCTGACTCCTTACGGCTGCTTCGAGGCCTTCTCGAGCTCCTCGCACAGATAGGTCTCGCGTTTGAGGCAGCCCAGGCGATCGGCCTGCGGCAGGTCGTCCTCGCACTTTTCCTCGGCCTTGTCGGCGCAGTCGCCGCTGCCGAGCTCCGCCTTGGCCATGTCTGCGGGCGACGCGCAGCCGGAGAGCGCGAGCACCGTGATCGAGAGCGCGAGCGCTTTCAGCATCCCGCAAGGATGCCGCGCGCGGGCGAAGGGGCAAGCCGCTACGATCGAGGCGGATGTCGGGCCGTCGTCTCGCGCTGCTCGTGCTCGTCCTGCCGGTTCTGCTCGGCTCGGAGGCATGCACCAGCGCGCCGGTACCGCGGGCGCCGGGCAGCGAGGCGCGCGCGTACTTCCCGCTCCAGCCGAACGGTCACTGGTCCTACGAGCTTCGCACCGCGTTCTTCTCCCGCACACGCCTCGAGATGACGGGCCTGGGTGAGCGCCCGGTGCGCGATTCCGACGAAGCGATCTTCGTGATGCAGGAGCAGCTCTCCGGCCGGATGTACGGCCTCGAGCCGAGCGGGCTCGTCGGTTACCGGGTGGCGGACGGCTTCGTGACGCGCATCGCGGCGATCGAGCAGCAGGCGGACGGGCGGATCCACATCTTCGGGGGCGAGGCCATGTCGTTCCTTCCGCTCGAGCCGACGAGCGGCCAGAGCTGGACGGACGAGACGGAGGTCTTCAGTCACTCGGGAGGCCAGGGGCAGCGCTGGGCGTCGCGCGTCGAGGCGATCGGGCGTATGCGCGTTTCGGCGGGCGCGTTCGACGACGTCATCCTCGTGCGCAGCGAGCAGTTCGATCCGGCGTGGAGCGAGACCGAGCCGCTGCACCGCTACGAGGACTACTACGCCCGCGGCGTCGGGCTGATCCGCAGCGTGTCGCGGAACGACGCGGCGTGGTTCTGGGAGGCGGTCGAGCAGGAGCTCGTCGCCGTTTCATTCCCCTGAGCCGAGGTCCTGCTGACGGAAGATCCGGTCGGGCAGATCGACGTCGACCTCGATCTTCTCGATCGCGACGCGCGTGCGCGTCCCGTCGATCAAGTCCTCGAGCTCGACCTTGGTCGCCATGGTCACCTTGCCGGTCGTCTTCACGGACGCGGGATCCGCGCGCAGGGTCTTGCGCAGCTTGTCGCCTGCCTCGTAGGAGTCGACGCGCAGGACGACGCAGGTCTCGCGATCGATGAAGGTCACGACGCGGTCGTAGCTCGAGCCCTCGGCGGCGGCCGGCTTGCTCGCGAGCACGTACACCGGCCGTCCGGCTTCGACCGCATCCGGCAGGCGCTCGGCGCCGGTGCGGTTCGAGAAGCCACGCCAGTTCTCGAAGTCGTCGTAGGAGAAATCCGTGCCGAAGAGGCCGCCGGAGCTCCGTCCCGAGATCCGCCGCGTGCGTCGCTCCGCGGGCGAGAACACGTAGAAGTCACTCGGACCGCTCGGGTTCTCGATCATCAGCATCGCCGTTCCGCGCACGTCGATCGGCTTGTCGAAGCGCAACACGACGCGGCTGAGACCGTCCTCGAGCTTCTTGCCGAGCACGGTCGCTCGACTCACGCGCTCGCCGCCGACGCGATCCACCTTCGTGAAGGTCGCCTTCAGCTCGAGCGTCGAAGTCGGCAGATTCCGCTGCGCGCAGGTCCGGGCCTCGGCGACCGGGTCCGGAGCGTCCCCGGCGGTCGCGAGTCCCGCTCGCGGGAGGAAGCACGACACGAGAACGACCGCGATGTGCAGGCGACGCATGGTGTTCCGTATAGTACGCAACCCCGTGTAAAGGCAAGGAACTGCGAATGCTCACCCGACTGCTTCTCGTCGCCGGCCTGATCGCGCTCGCGGATCTCGTGGCCACCGACGCGCGCGCGCAGAAGAAGGCGTCCGGCGACGAGCAGGTCTGGATCGATCTGCGCACGCCGACGGAGGGAATGGTGCAGACGCTGCCGCTGGCGATGATCGAGGTCGCCGGCTCGACCGGCGCGGGCCTGCTCCACTATCACGACGTCGCCGTCGTGATCGATCTATCGGCGAGCACGCGGCTCCGCTCCGGCGTCGACGTGAACGAGAACGGCGTGGTCGGGAAGTCCGCGCCCGAGATCCGCGAGGACTACTGGGGAACCGCCTCCCCGGAGAAGCTCTGCGACGATCCGGGTGACACGATCGCCGCCGCCGAGGTCATGGCGGTGCGCCGGCTGTTGAAGCTCCTGAATCCCGATCGCACGCGCGTCGCGCTGATCGCGTTCGGCGACAAGGCCGAGCTGATGGC